>CALERM010000252.1 GCA_937907715.1 uncultured Clostridia bacterium | reverse complement strand
AGACATTTTTTCGCAGGAATACTGACGTATTTCAAGAAAAAATGGCACGGCGCAGCGTGAAAAGACCCGCTGTCCGGGTGCGTTGGGGGGTCAGATACACCCTAGGCTTATCAAAAGGGGTTATGTCCGCTTCGACCAGGTGCTGGGCAGCAGCAAAATCAGCATCGGGTAAATTTCCAGCCGGCCGAAGAGCATGTCGAGGCACAGAACGACCTTGGACAGCGGACTGAACATTGCAAAATTACCCACAGGTCCCACCAGTCCCAGACCGGGACCGATGTTGTTGAACGTTGCAAGCACGGCCGTAATTGTCGTCGAGCCGTCGTAGCCGTCGAGCGACACCAGAAGAATCGACAGCAGGCTGATGAGCACGTACAAAATGAAATACCCGCTCACCGCCCGGACCGTATCCTGCCCGACGACCTTGCCGTCGATGCGCATGACCTTCACCGTGCGCGGATGGATGAGCCTGCGCACCTCGACCTGCGCCGCGCGGATTAAAATCACCAGCCGCGAGACCTTCAGACCGCCGCCGGTCGAGCCTGCCGACGCGCCTACGATCATCAGAAACGCCAGAATCACACGCGAGAACTCCGGCCAGAGGTCAAAGTTTTCCGTGCAGAAGCCGGTCGTGGTAATGACCGACGAGACGGAGAACGCCGCATGGTGGACCGCTGCGTGGAAGCTCGGATACAGCGGCAGAATATTTGCCGTAATGAGCGCAATGGAGGTAAGCAGAATGCCCACGTACCAACGAAGCTCTGTGTTTTTGAGCGCCAGATTGAACTTCTTCTGCAGCAGGAAGAAATAGATCGAGAAGTTCACGCCGAACAGCGCCATGAACACCGTCGTGACCGTCTGCGCATAAGCGCTGTAGCCTGCAAAGGAGTCCGCCCTGATGGCAAATCCGCCCGTACCCGCGGTTGCGAAGGCATTGCAGAGCGCGTCAAAAAGCGGCATGCCGCCGACGAGATAAAAGACCAGCTGTACGAGCGTCAAAACAAAATAAATGGAGTAAAGAATTTTCGACGAATCGACCATTCGCGGCACCATTTTGCCGACCGTGGGTCCGGGGCTCTCCGCGCGCAGCAGATGGATGCCCTGCCCGCCCTCCATTTTGACAATCGCCAGCATGAACACCAGAATGCCCATGCCGCCCAGCCAGTGGGAAAAGCTCCGCCAGAGCAGCATGCAGCGGCTGAGCGCCTCGACATTCGGCAGGATGCTCGAGCCGGTCGTCGTAAAGCCCGAGATCATTTCGAACACCGCGTCGAGATAAAACGGAATCTCTCCGGAGAGCGTAAACGGCAGCGCGCCGACCAGCGACAGAACAATCCAGCCCGCCGCGACGGCAATCAAGCCCTCCTTGGCATAGATCGTCTTGCTGCGCGGCTTTGCAAGCTTCATTGCCGCAAAGCCGATAATCGCCGCCGCCAGCGCCGTATAGAAAAACCACATGCCGGACGGCTCGCGGTAGATGAGCGCCGCCGCAATTGGCAGGAGCATAATCGCCGCCTCAATCAGCAAAATCGCGCCCTGAATGTAAAGAATCATTCGTTTGTTCATGGCTTATCCTCTGCGCTTATCGAGAATATCGTCCAGCTCCTTGAGCCCCGTGACGCTCGTCACCACAACGACGGTGTCGCCCGGCTCAATCGTATCCTGACCACTGGGGATCAGGATTTTGCCGGCGCGGTTGATGCAGCCGATGAGAAGATTCTTCCGCAGCCGGAGCGTTTGCAGTGGAATGCCGCAGACCGCTGAGCCTTCCGCCACACGGAACTCCAGCGCCTCCGCCTTGCCGCCGACGAGCTTGTAGAGCGTCTCGACGTTCGAGCCCAGCGAGTTCTGCATCGATCTTGCGTAGCGGCAGATGACGTTGGACGTGCTGAACCGGGGATTAAAGACGCTTCCGAGGTCCATCGTCTCAATGATCGACTGGAACGAGTAGCGGTTGATCTTCGTGATGACCTTTACCTTCGGGAAGGTTTTGCGCACATAAAGTCCCATCAGGACGTTTTCTTCGTCAATGCCTGTCAGTGCTGCGAACGCATCGGTCTGGGCAATGCCGCACTCGCGCAAAAAGCCTTCGTTCGTGCCGTCGCCGTGCAGAATTTCCGCCTTGGGAAGAAGCGTCGACAGCTGGATGCAGCGGTCGTAATTTGCCTCGATGATCTTGACGCCCATGCCGAGATCTGTCAGCTGCTTTGCCAGATAATACGCGATATGACCGCCGCCGACAATCATAACCGTCCGCACGCGCGAGACAGCAAGCTTGAACTGGTGGAAAAACGCCTGCGCATCGCGAATCGACGCGACAAAGGAAATGCGGTCGCCCGCTTCCAGCCGGAAAGAGCCCGACGGAATGTAGATTCCCTGCTCGCCGCGCTCGACCGCGCAGACCAGAATTTTGGATTTGACCAGCCCCGGCAGCTCCATCAGCGTTTTGCCAGCGAGAATGGAAGCCGGCGGAATCTGCACCTTCAGAAGCTCCACATGCCCGTTGGCAAACGTGTCTGTTTTGATGGCAGACGGAATGCGAAGCGTTCTTGCAATCTCCGTAGCACACAAAAGCTCGGGATTTACCGACAGGCTCAGCCCCAGATCCTCGGAGATGAGCGACAGCTCGCCGCTGTATTCCGGGTTTCTGACGCGGGCGATGGTGTGCCGCGCGCCGACTTTTTTTGCGACCAGGCAGCACAGCAGATTCAGCTCGTCCGACATCGTCACCGCGATCAGCAGATCCGCCGAATCGACGCCCGCTTCCATCTGTGTTGCATAGGTCGCGCCGTTTCCTTCGACACAAAGAATATCCAGGTCCTCGCTCGTCTGCTGCAAAGGCTCGCCGCTGCGGTCAATGATCGTAATCTCATGTCCCTCGCGCGAGAGCTGCTCGGCAAGCGTGCTTCCGATTTTACCGTCGCCAACAATGACTATTTTCATGGCAAGACTCCTGATTTCACAATGATTGATACGCTATATCATGATTGTTTATCATACCACGTTCCGGCGGGAAAAGCAATCGCACTCCCGCAAAGAAAAACCGCACCCTGCAATTGACGTCGAAGCTGCGCTGTGATATGATAGTTTAGTATGCGGGCGCCGCTTCCCGGCGCATGGTTTACCGGTCCGCATGCGTTTTTTGCGGATCAAGCGTTACGCTCCGCCTCGGTTTCCTCACCGAGTCAAAATCAGAGG
>CALERM010000251.1 GCA_937907715.1 uncultured Clostridia bacterium | reverse complement strand
CGGGCGAGCCGGTTGAAACGTATTTTGACGCGCATCTTGCGGCGCTTCTGGAGACCATTTACCGCTTCTGCGGGCTCGAGGGAAAGTCTGCCTGCATCGACGAGCTGACCGACTATCTGCTCTCGAATCTTCCCAATCTGGGAGCCGACATGCGCCACGATATCGAGGCGAGCTACAAATATGAGCTGACGAAGACCGGCACCTACGGCACAGTTGCACGCTCCGGGCAGCTCGACAACCTCTATTATTTCGCGCAGACCGACCCCGACTGGGCGGGCGAGATTTTTGAGTTCGAGGGAAACGGCGCGACGCTCAAGGACCGCGGCTGCGGCTGTGCGTGCGCGGCGATGGTGTTTTCCACGTATCACAAGGTCGAAATCACGCCCCGCTGGATGCGGACCTATGCCCTGCAGGACAATTACCCCGTGAGCTATGGACTTCCCAACGAGTATTTCGAGGGCATTGCGCGCTATTATGAAAAACTCGAATATGCGCGCTACGGCACGAAGCTCAACGCCCCCACGATCTATAAGAAAAAAGAAGTGAACATGCAGACGCTTGCCGACCAGATTGAAAATCAGGGCTACCTGGCAATCATTCACGTCGTCAACGGCGCGTTCACAAGTCAGGAGCATTACATGGTGCTGTGCGATTACGAAGTCATCGACGGTCAGCCGTATTTCCTGGTTGCAGACCCCTATGTGCTGCAAAGCCGGTATAAGGATTGGGACCAGCTGCGCAAGACGGACACCGGAAACGACGGGCTGATCTATGCGACGCCGGACGTTCTGTACCGCGACATGAAGGCGATCATCCTTTTCTCGCAGGACCGGAACGAATTTCCGCTCTATTGCCGGACGCAGCGCGCGGAAGCCCTGGTGCCGGAAAGGAGCTGAGCCATGGCAGACAGAAGAAAAAGAAGCCCTGCCGTGCGTTTTTTCAGGCGCAACGGACTGTACATCATCATCGTGTGCGTGCTGCTGCTGGTTGTGGGCGCGGTGTTTGCCGTGGTCGGGCAGGTGAAGCGGCTGTCTCCTGCAAAGCAGGAGGAACCGCCCCAGAGCGCATCTGAAACCGTGCAGCAGCCGGAGCAGGAGCAGACGGCAAGCGATGCCTCCGGTGAGACGGCAAGCGAAGAAACGCCGGTGGATGATAACGCCTATGTTCCGCCCTTTTCCGGGAGAACCGCTTTGCTTGCAGACAGCGGGCTTGTCATAACCTTTGACGAAACGGCGCTTTCGTGGGAAGAAGCGGAGAACCTGATTTCGCTCACCAGCACGAACGGCGCGCAGAAAACACGGCTGGATGTGCAGAAGCTACAGGCGGACGTGTCGCTGTTCAAGCAGTCGGAGCTGGAGCGCATCTGCATCGGCGTGGTGCAGGCGTATTATTATCTTGCGCCGGAGACGAAGAATGTTACGGTGACGGATGCCGGATGGAATGGGGACTGCTTCGCGGCGACGGTGAATGCCCCCGCCTATGACACCGAAGCGCCCGTTACTGCACGTGTTGCGCTCTGGAAGGCAAACGGGAAGAGCTGGTGCGTCAGCGCCATCTGCCCGGAAGGTGAGGACGGCGCGGCAGTCTTTGCAGCGTTTTCGTCCATCGAGCCGCTGGGCGGAAAGCATCTGACGGAGGAAACGCCGTGAAAAAGCATGTTTTTTTGACACTGGCAGCGCTTTGGCTGATGCTTTTGTGCGCATGCAGCGCGAAAGCGCCCGCGCAGGAAGCAATTGCTCCGGCGCAGACCGAGACAGTGGAAACCGAAGAGCAGCCGCAGCAGACGGTTTCGATGGATGCTGTTCCGGTGAAAACCGGCGTGGTAAACGATGGCGGCGCGTTTTATTATTATGCGCCGGACGGAAGCCGCGTCGAGAAAACCGGCATGCAGACGCTTTCCGGCGCGCAGTATTACCTGAACAGCGATTACACGCTGCACAGATTTGCGCCGGGTATCAACGACTGCGAGGGGACCGTTTACATCCACGCCGGAGACGAAGGCTTTGCGTTTACCCCGCATGAGCCGGGGGTTCTGGAGCTGGACGGCGCTCTGTATGAGGTGACGGCGGACGGCAGCGTCTTACAGGATGCGTCCGATGGGTATCTGTATTTTGGAACCGACGGCAGATACACCAGCGGCAATGAAACGCTTGACGAGGGCGTGCAGGCGCTGCTAGGCGCGGCGTGCGAAGAAGCTTCCACGCGCGACGAAAAGCTCAAGCAGGCATATGCTTACATCCGCGACAACTACCGCTATCTTTCCATGCAGCACTACGATGCCGGTACAACCGACTGGGCGGAGCAAGCGGCGCTTTCGTTTCTGGAAACCGGCAAGGGCAACTGCTACTGCTTTGCGGGGCTTTTCATGTACTGCGCCAGGCAGCTCGGCTATCAGGCGTATGTGGTCGCGGGCTGGGAGAGCAATCCCACGAACGACCACGCCTGGACCATGATCGAGCAGGACGGCAAGACGCTTTTGTATGACGCGCAGCTCGAGTATGCGTATCTTTATATGTTCGGCCGCGAGCCGGTCGACATGTTTGGCGCCGAGGGACAGGACGGTCTGTATCGCGGCTTTCGGTATTATTTCCCCGAAGAGTAAGGAGAGGCAATGAGCTTTACTTCGCCCGTTTTTTTGTTTGCGTTTCTGCCGCTGACGGTGATTGTCTATCAGCTGGCGCGCAGCACGAAGATCAGAAACATCGTCTGGATTGTATCGGGGCTTTTGTTCTATGCGTTCGGCGATGTGCGGCATCTGCCGCTGCTGCTCGGCTCGTGCCTGCTGCACTACGGGGCGGGGCGGTATCTGATGGCGCGGACGAAGGCGCGCAGAGCTGTGCTGCTGCTTTGTGTGGCGCTGGACCTTGCGGTGCTGGCATTTTATAAGATACGCGGCGCGCTGCCGCTCGGTATTTCGTTTTACACGTTTCAGGCGATCAGCTATGTTGCCGACACATACAAAAACCCCGCAGATGGCACGAAGAATCTGCGCGAGGCGCTGCAATATCTGACGTTTTTCCCGCAGCTGACGGCAGGACCGTTTCTGAAATTCTCCGCGCTGCGCCCGGCTCTGGACCGGCGCGATGGAAGCTGGGAGAAAAACGCGCAGGGTGCGCGGCGCTTTGTGTGCGGGCTGTGCAAAAAGGTGCTGCTGTCGACCGCTGCGGGGAAGCTTGCGGATGCGATGTTTTCGCTTACCGCCATCGACGCGCTCGGCGCGTGGACCGGCGCGCTCAGCTACTGCTTGCAGCTGTATTTCGATTTTTCCGGCTACAGCGATATGGCGCTGGGGCTGGGGCTGCTGTTTGGCGTGCAGCTGCCGGAAAACTTCCGGTATCCCTACTGCGCAGGCTCAGTCTCGGAGTTCTGGCGGCGCTGGCACATGACGCTCTCCGGCTGGTTCCGGGACTATGTCTATATTCCCCTCGGCGGCAGCCGGAAGAAAATGGCGCGGACGGTTTTCCATAAGCTCATCGTGTTTCTGGCGACGGGGCTCTGGCATGGAACCGGCTGGACGTTTGTCCTCTGGGGGCTGTGGCACGGCGTGTTCTGCGGCGCAGAGACGCTGCTGGACCGGAGGCATATGCGCAAAGCGCACTGGTATGGGCATGTGTATACGCTGCTGGTCGTGATATTCGGCTTCGTTCTGTTCCGGGCGGAGAGCGTGCCGCAGGCGCTTATGCTGCTGCGCGCGATGCTCTCGGGCTTCACGCCCGTAGATGCCTGCCGCCTTGCGCTGCGAAATCTTCTGACGGCAGGGACGGTTTTCTGGTGTTTTGCAGGCGTGCTTGCCTGCCTTCCGCTGTGGGAGCATGCGAAGGCGCGCTTTGGCGGCAGTCGGTGGCTTTCTCCGGCGCTTGACGCGCTGACAATCGTGGGGCTTCTTTTGTGTCTGATGCAGCTGGCGTCGCATTCGTTCCAGCCGTTTATCTATGCGAGCTTCTGAGGTGCGCGATGAAAAAACAAAAACAGGGAAAACTTCTTTGTGCGCTTTGTCTGGCACTGCTGCTGGTCCCGCTTGCGGGCATGCTGGCGTTTGGTCCGTCCGACGCGGTTTCCAACGAGCGCCTTGCGGCAAAGCCGCGCCTGATGCGCGCGGGGAAGCTGAATCCGGATTTCTTGTCGGAGACGGCGGACTATTTTGCGGGGCGCTTTTTCCTGCGTCCGGCGCTCATCACGGCAAACAGCGCCGTGCAGGCGGCAGTTTTCCGGGAATCCGCGTCTGAGGACGTGGTGCTGGGAGACAGCGGCTGGCTGTTTTACGCGGATACACTGGAGGATTTTCAGGGGACAAACCCCATGACCGGGCGGGAGCTTTTCTGCGCCGCGCGCAATCTTGCGCTCCTGCAGGAATACTGCGCGCAGCAGGGGACGAGCTTTTTGTTTGTCTGCGCGCCGAACAAAAATACGATATATCCGGAGTACATGCCTGCGCAATACCGGAAAACGGAGGAAGAATCCGATCTGGACCGGCTGGAGCTGGCGCTGACGCAGCAGGGCGTTTTGTTCTGCGATCTGCGCCGGACGCTCGCGGGGCGCGAAAGCCTTACCTATTACCAAACGGACAGCCACTGGAACGGCTATGGCTCGTATCTTGCCTGCGGGCAGATTTTGCAGGCGCTCGGAAGGAACGCGGACGCCGAAGACATTCCACTTTCCTCGCAGGCGCATTTGGGCGACCTCTACCAGATGCTCTATCCGGCGTCCGACCGGGAGGAAGACGCGCCCGCTCCGGAGAATCAACGCACATTTTCCTATCTCGGCGACGTGCGCGGGGCGGACGATCAGCTGATTGAAACACAGTCGGGCGCAGAGGGAACGCTCTTCATGTTCCGCGACTCATTTGGAAACGCGCTGCATGCAGATCTCGCCGGGCAGTTTTCGCAGGCGGTTTTTTCCCGGAGCATGCCGTATGATCTGTCGCAGGCAGAAGAAATGCCGGAGGTGCTGATTGCCGAAATTGCGCAGCGGAACCTTCGCTGGCTCGCGCAGCGTCCGCCGCTGCTTCCCGCGCCGCAGAGGCAGGCGCCTGACTGGAAGCGAGAATCACAGCAGAAGCTTTCCGTATCTGTGTCGGAAAGCGGCTTCGAGGGACTTTTCTGCTATGAGGGAAGCTTCCCGGAAACGCCGGATACGGATGCTGCTGTATTTGCCTGCGTGGACGGCGCGTGGTACGAAGCCTGCCTCACGGAAGACGGCTTCCGGTTTCTTGCACCGGAGGGCTCGGACGTGCGGCTTGTGACTGCGATGAAGGGCAGCTATGCCCGCTATCAGACAGAACGGACAAAAGGCGGCTGACACAGCCGCCTGAGACTGTCAAAAAAGCTGACGCTTTTTTGACAAAGGGGACTGCGCCTCGACTGCGCGCATAATTTGTGCGCCAGAGGCGTACAAATTCCACACTTGCGAGGCGATCAATATATTTACCCGCAAGGAGTACGCGACATCCGTAAGCGGTAAAACCGCTAACGGCTGTCCTGTCCGGTCGGCAAAGCCGCCGGATAATATGGATTTTCATTTTATTTCGCCCTGCGGGGCGAAACTCTATGAGGTTTGTTGAAATACTGAGGCGGCTGATGCAGCCGCCTTTTTTGTTTTGGAAAAATTCTGCAACCGGCGGAACAAACCGGATGGGTCCTGCGTCTAAGAGGCAGAATAAGCGCAAAGATGGATTGGAGGAGTTTCCATGAAAACGTTTAAACGAATCACGTCGCTGCTGCTTGCCGCAGTGCTGGCTTTTTCGCTGGCGGCAAGCTGTTTCGCTGGCGATACCGCGCTCACACGGCAGGAGGCTGCCGAGATGCTTGTGCAGGCGGCGGACGACTATCACCGCGGTGTGAAAACGGAGGATATTCTGAAGGGCTATCCGGACGGCAATCTGGACCTGAGCGGCACGCTCACCCGCGCGCAGGCACTCATGATGCTCGACCGTGCGTTCGGCGGTCTTCCTGCACCGGTCGGCGATAGCGCCCGCACGGCGGCAGGCATGCAGGGCTTTTCCGACGCACCCGCGTGGGGCGGCGAGGAGCTTTCGCGCGTGCTTTCTTCCGGCATTGTCGCAGGAGAAGCGGACGGGCTTTTGCATCCTGACGCGCCTGTGACCCGCGAGGATCTGCAAACGCTCATTTCGCGCGTCTACGCCCTCGAAGGCACGAACCGCAAGGACGATTTCTACGCGGCGGTCAACAAAACGTGGCTGGACAGCTCCGACATTCCCGCCGGGCTTTCCATCAACGGTCCGTTCTATGGCTTGAGCCTGACGGTCACGGAGCAGGTCGCAAAGCTGATTGCGGATATTGCCGCAAAGCCGCAGACCCCCGGCACACCGGAGGCAAAAATCAAGGCGCTGTATGACAGCGTCATGGACGTCGAGGCAAGAGAGCAGGCTGACGTCGCCCCGATTCAGGCGTATCTGGACGCAATGGAAAACGCAAAGACGCTCTCCGAGCTCATCGGCGTCGAGTGCAGGCTTCAGAAGGAGCTTGGTCTTTCAACGATTCTGGGCTTCGGTCTGACGTCTGATTTTTCTGATTCGAACCGCAAGGTTGTTGCGTTCTCATCTTTCGGCGCGTCAATGACAAAGGATTTCTATGAAAACGGCACGCAGGAGCAGAAGGACGCTTTCCTTGCCTACCTGGAAAAATTGCTGACGCTCTCGGGACTTTCCGGGCAGGCGGCGGTGGAGCAGGCAAAGCTCGTCTATGCGGCGGAGGCAAAGGTTGCCAAAGCATCCTATGACCCACAGGAATACAGCGATGTAGACAAAATCAACAACATCTACAAGCGCAGCGAGATCCAGCGGCAATTCCCGAAAATCAACCTCGAGAAAGTCTATGAGGCGTCCGGTCTTGCTCTCAGCGACCGGATTCTGGTGACGGACCCCGGCGCGATGCAGGCGGCGGCAAGCTACTTTAACGACGCCGGTCTGGAAACCCTGAAGGCGCTTTCCCGGACGGCGCTTCTGATGAGCATCGGCGGGTGTCTGAATCAGGGCTTCATCGAGGCAAGCGTCGAGTTCACAAAGGCGTACTACGGGATCGATATGAGCCAGACCACCGAGCAGATTGCCGCACAGCAGGTGCAGAGCCTGCTTGCCGACTATTTGGGGCGCGCGTATGTCGAAGCGCACTTTTCGGAAAAGGCAAAGCAGGACGTCGAGGAAATGATTCACGAGTTCCTCGATATCTACAAAGCGCGCATTGAAGCGCTCGACTGGATGTCGGACGCAACGAAGCAGAAGGCAATCCGCAAGCTCGACACGATGAAAATCAAGGTCGGCTACCCCGACAGCTGGCAGACTTATCTCGATGACGCCGACATCAAGAGCCCGTCTGAGGGCGGCACGTTCTTCTCGAACGTCATCTCCATCCAGGCGGCGGCAAAGAAGCAGACGCTTACCGAACAGAACGCGCCGGTTGACAAGACCGATTGGCTCATGGAGCCGTTCACGGTCAACGCCTGCTACAGCGCAACATCCAACGACATCACCTTCCCGGCGGCAATTCTGCAGAAGCCGCTTTATGATGTGAACGCCTCGCGGGAGGAAAACCTCGGCGGCATCGGCTACATCATCGCCCACGAAATTACCCACGCCTTTGACAACAACGGCGCAAAGTTCGACGAAAACGGCAACGCGGCCAACTGGTGGACCGCGCAGGACTACGCTGCGTTCCAGCAGAAGTGCATGCAGGTGGCAAGCTGGTACGAGGGGCAGGAGGCTTGCCCCGGCGTTTCGTGCAGCGGCGTGCTGACCATTTCGGAAAATGTCGCGGACCTCGGCGCGATGCAGTGCATTCTCGCTGCGGCAAAGCAGAAGAAAAATCCGAACCTCGACAGGCTCTTCCGCGCCGTGGCAAACACCTGGGCGTCGACAACCACGCGGCAGATGCGCGAGTATCTGGCTACCATGGACGTTCATGCGCCTGACAAGCTCCGCTGCAACCGCGTGCTGCAGACGATTGCCGAGTTCTATGAGACCTACGACATCCAACCCGGCGACGGCATGTGGACAGACCCTGAAAGCCGCGTTACGGTCTGGTAAAGCGCAAATTTTCGGAACCTCCTGCGCCCCGCAGATTGCCGCTGCGGGGCGCAGCGGCATTGACGAGGCGCTTTTGCTGTGTTAAAATAATAATATGGAAGAAAACTTCAGACCCGTCCTGACCATTCGGATTTTCGCAGACGAAAAATGCTTCGGACCCGGCATCGCGGTGCTGCTGCAAAAGGTGCAGCAGCTGCATTCTCTGCGCGCCGCGGCAATGTCCATCGGCATGGCGTATTCCAAGGCATGGACGATTCTCAAAAACGCACAGCAGCATTTGGGCTTCCAGCTGCTGCATTCCACCACCGGCGGCAAAAACGGAGGAGGTGCGACGTTGACCCCGGAGGCGGCTGCATTGCTTGCAGCATACGAGGAATATTGCAGCGAGCTCAACGCATACGCAAAGACACTTTTTGCGGAGAAATTTGAGCAGATTCTCTAGCTGCGCCCGGAAAACAGACCCCGGCGCGCCGTTTTCCTGCGCATTTTTGCAAAAGACGGTTGCACTTGGCAAATAATTGTTGTAAGATAGGCATAGACAGAATCTGCGGAACGCCGCACATATTTTGGAGGTAATCACATGTTTACAAAACTGCTTGAGGCTCTGAAAGCAACCCGCCGCACCATCGTCTTCACCGAAGGTCCCGACGCCCGTATCCTCGAGGCGA
>CALERM010000250.1 GCA_937907715.1 uncultured Clostridia bacterium | reverse complement strand
CACACGCACCTCAAACGTGCCTGTCTACCTATTCCAGCACTCTCGCATTGCATCTCCAATGCTCAGTTATTATAACCGCCAGATCCTAATTTGTCAACTAAAATTTTCAACTTTTCTTTTCTGGATGACATTTTCTCTTGCGCATTGCGCCGCAGTCTGCTATAATACAAAATGATCGTCTATGGGAAAGGCAGGAAGGCACGATGCCAAAGTTCTTTGCTCCCGAGGCTGCGCCGGGCGCAAGATTTCTGGTGCTGACCGGGGAAAATGCGGCGCATGCCAGAGTACTGCGGCTAAAGCCCGGCGAGAGCGTTACGGTCTGCGACGCCAAGGGGACGGACTTTCAGTGCGTGATCAGCGATATTGCGCCGGAGCAGGTCTCTCTGGTTGTGCAGAGCGAAGCACCGTCGCGCGCGGAGCCGGGCGTTTTTTGCAGCGTCTATATGGCGTTTGCCAAGGCGGAAAAGCTCGAACATGTCATTCAGAAGGCGACGGAGCTGGGCGCGGGTGAGATTGTCGCGTTCCCGTCGAGCCGATGCGTGGCGCGGCTGGATGAAAAGACGCTTTCCAAAAAGCTCGAGCGCTGGAAGAAAATTGCTGCGTCGGCTGCCGAGCAGTCCGGGCGCGGAAGGATTCCGCAGGTGCGCGCTGTGCGCTCGTTCCGCGAGGCGGTTCTGGAAGCGGCGGAACGTGAGCTGGCGCTGTTTCCCTATGAAAACGAAAAGACGCAGTCGCTCCGCGCGTGTTTAAGCGCCGGAGGCTATCAGAGCGTCAGCATTATGACAGGTCCGGAGGGCGGCTTTTCCGAAGACGAGGTCGCGTTTGCCGGGCAGAACGGAATGAAGATTTGTTCCCTCGGTCCGCGGATTCTGCGCTGCGAGACAGCGCCGCTTTGTGCGCTGACGGCTGTTTTGTACGCGGCGGGCGCGCTGGATTAGAGTGTGACGGTAAAGGATGAAAATCATGGGTAATACGACAAAGTCCAATGTGAAAAATAAGCCGCGCGATCTGACGGTCTATAAGGTCGGCGCAGCGTTTGTAATGATGGTTCTGTCCATGCTCGCGGTGCAGCGGGTGCTGGAGACTTACGCGGTCATGAATACGTTCGACGTTGTCTACCGCGCCAGCCAGATCTGCTGGAAGCTCTGTGCGGTGCTGTGCGTGGCGTCCGCCGCGGCGTATGTTCTGCTGCGCGGCAAAAAGATCCGCAGAGTGTTCCTGTATGTGTTCGTTTTGTCGGCGCTGGCGGGCGCGTGTGCGCTCGACCTGCGCTATTTCTGGACCGAGCATGCAACGGCGCTTTACATGGCGCACGCGGCGGTCTACTGCCTGTACATCATCTATTGCCTGTACCGCAGCGAGTTTTTCTGCTTCTCGGTCGCGGCAATTGTCTCCGGCTTCTGCTTCTATTTCTACTCCAAAGGGCTCGGGCTGAACGCGAGAACGGCTGTTATGGCGGCAGTCGTGGCGCTGGTGCTGGCGGCGGTTGCGCTGCTGGCAAACCGTGCGGCAAAGGACAAGGGACGCATCTGCCTGTTCGGCAAGAAGCATGCCGTTTTCCCGGTCTGCTTCAACCCGACGGTTCTGTACGTTGCCTGTACGGTGCTGGCGTGCTGCCTGATTGCATGCCTGCTGCTTGGCTCTGCGCTGTTTGCCTACTACTGCATGTTTGCGGCAATCGCCATCGAGCTCATCGGCGCGGTGTACTACACCTTCCAGCTCAAATAAATCGGGAAAGCCGGTTCTGTCATCACCTTCTTGTCCATAAGCTGGACGGGAAGGTGATTTTTTGCGTCCGAATCATTCGATGCTTTCAAACGCGCTGCTGCTGACGCTGATTGAACTGCTGCTGCGCGGCATCACGATGCTCTTTCAGCGCTATCTGGCGGGCACCGTCGGTGCGGCTGGGCTGGGTCTTTTACAGCTTGTGCTGACGGTGGGCGGATTTGCCATGACATTGGGGCTCTCGGGTCTTCGCGTGACGGCAATGTATCTTTGCGCCGAGGAATACGGCAGGCAGAACCCCGGCGGTATGCGCCGCGCGATCGAAAGCTGCCTGAAAACGGGGGCGCTTATCTCGACCTTGGCGGGGCTGTTGCTGTTTTTCCTGAGCGACGCTGCTGCGGCGCACTGGATTGGAGACGTGCGAGCATCCGGCGCGCTGCGGCTGCTGGGCATATTTTTGCCGGTTAACTGTCTGTGCGCGATTCTCTCGGGCTTTTTTACCGCCTGCGATAGGGTGCGGGAGCTTGTGCGGGTGGAGACAGTCGAACGGGTGGCAGGGCTTTTGCTCACGGCGGCGCTGCTTCGTGCCTGCGCGGGGCAGGATGCGGGAGCGGCCTGCTGCGCGATGGTGCTGGGAAGCTCGCTGGCATGCCTTGGCAGCACGCTGTATCAGCTGTATATGCTCAAAAAGACGTTTGCGCTGGTTCCTGCGGTCGGGAGCCGGCGCGGCATGCACGCACGTATGGCAAAGCTCTGTGTGCCGTTGGCGCTGAGCGCATATCTTCGCTCGGGGCTTGTGACGCTCGAGCAGTTTCTCATTCCCTGGGGGCTTGCGCGCGCCGGTGGATCGGAGGAAGCGTCGTTGGCGGCGTATGGCACGATTCACGCGATGGTGTTTCCGATTCTGATGTTTCCGGCGGCAATTTTATATACGGCGGCGGATCTTCTGGTGCCGGAGCTGGCGCGCTGCCGCGCAGAGGAGAATACGGCACGCATACACCATCTGACGGGTACCTGCCTGCGGATGGGACTGCTGTTCGCGTTAGCCGCGTCGTGCCTCATGGGCGCGCTTTCCGGCGCGCTGGGGCAGATGATCTACAAAAGCACGGACTGCGGGCATTATCTTCTCGTGTTTGCGCCGTCGGTGGTCATGCTCTATCTGGACGCAATGGTCGACGGCATGCTCAAGGGCTTCGGAGAACAGACGGCGTGTGTGTGCTACAACGTTTTTACGTCGGTTCTGGACGTTGCGCTTTTATACCTGCTGCTGCCGCGCTTCGGCATGATGGCGTATGTGCTGACGTTTTATTTTACGCACGCAGTCAATTTTTATCTCAGCATCCGAAGGCTTCTGCGCGTGACGGGCTACCGACTGGACGGAAAATTTCTGCCGCGCGCCGCATTCTGCGCGCTCTCGGGACTCGGCGGGTGCTGCTGCATTCCGGACGGGGGACTGCTTCCGGCGATGATTCTGCGGGCGGGGCTTTTTGCGTCGGTGTTCGTTCTGTTTCTTGAACTCACGGACACCGTTCCGGCGCACGACCGGCAGTGGCTGCAAAGAAGCCTTCACCTGCGGCGGGGAAAATGCGGTTGACTTTTGCTGCAAAGAATCTTATGATAAGCCTGTAAAACGACAGAAAAAGGAGAGATCGTCATGATTTCGTTCCGCAATGACTATTCCGAGGGCGCGCATCCTTCCGTCCTCGCGGCGCTCTCGCGCAGCAATTTTGAAACCACCTGCGGCTACAGCATGGACCCGTTTTGTCGTCAAGCGGCGGACACCATCCGCACCCTGACTGCCTGCCCGAACGCGGACGTTCATTTCGTCGTGGGCGGCACACTGGCAAATACCATTGTGATTTCCGCTGCCCTTCGCCCGTGGGAGGGCGTGATTGCCGCGACGACAGGGCACATCAACGTCCATGAGACCGGCGCAATTGAGTCGTCCGGGCACAAGGTCTGTGCGATCGAAGCGTCGGACGGAAAGCTCACGCCTGCGCTGGTGCGCGAGGTTATGCGCATCCACTGCGACGGCAAGGACGAACACATGGTGCTGCCGCGCATGGTCTATCTCTCGGATGCCACCGAGCTGGGAACAATCTACACAAGAGCGGAGCTTGCGGCGCTGCATGACGTGTGCCGGGAATATGATCTTTACCTGTTCCTCGACGGCGCGCGCATGCCGGCAGCGCTGGTTGCACAGGGAAACGACCTCGACATTACAGATTTCGGAAAATACTGCGACGCTTTTTATATCGGTGGCACGAAAAACGGGCTTCTGTTCGGCGAGGCGGTTGTCATTACGAACGACGCGCTCAAGCCGCATTTCCGCAACATGATCAAGCAGCGCGGCGGCATGTTCGCAAAGGGCTTTTTGTTCGGCGTGCAATTTTCCACATACTTCAAAGACGGGCTCTGGCTCGATATGGCGCGCCATGCGGTTGCGCAGGCACAGCGCATTGCAAAGGCGGCGCAGGAAAAGGGCTATACGCTCTATGCGCAGTCACCGACCAATCAGGTCTTTGTTGTGCTGAGCCATGAGAAAATTGCGGAGCTGGAAAAGAACTTTGCCTTTGAGGCATTCGGACATGTGGACGACAATCATGAGGCGATGCGCTTTGTCTGCTCGTGGGCAACGAAGCCGGATGCAGTTGACGCGCTGATCGGGAGCCTCTGATGGAGCAGGTGACGCACCCGATTGCGCCGGTCTATGACGGGCAGTCGAAAATCCTGATTCTCGGCTCATTTCCGTCGGTCCAGTCGCGCAAAGCCGCGTTTTTCTATGGGCATCCGCAAAACCGGTTCTGGCGGGTGGTCAGCGGCGTGCTCGGCGTGCCGTGTCCAAAGACAGTGGAGGAAAAGCGCAGCATGCTGCTGGAAAACCGGATTGCGCTTTGGGACGTGATCGCGTCGTGCCGCATCGAAGGTTCAAGCGACAGCTCCATCCGGGACGTGGTTCCGACAGATCTTGGGATCATTCTGCGCGCTGCAAAAATTGGCGCGGTGTTCTGCAACGGACAGACGGCGTTCCGGCTGTATGAACGCTATCAGCTGGCGCAGACCGGTCTTCCGGCGACGGTTCTGCCATCGACCAGTCCTGCAAATGCTGCATACAGCGTGGAGCGTTTGACGAAGAGCTGGAGCGTCCTTCTTCCGGCGCTTTCCGATTAAGATTAAATGAAAGCGGCTCCGGCGATTGCCGGAGCCGCGCAGACTGCCGAAATACCTTTCAGAGTAACGATTACGGAAAGGAAGATAGTGTGAAAGAAACCCATCAGGGGTGTCTTTCGCGTTCAATTAACCAGTTTTTTAAACTTTTAAAAAGTTTGAAAAACTGCCTCAGCGTGTCAAAAAGACTTTTTTGACACGCTGTGCGGCTCCGGCATTTGCCGGAGCCGCTATTTGCGCAAAAATCCCGCTGGCTTTCGCCAGCGGGATTTTGTAGGTTATTGGAAGGTTCCGATTAGAACACACCCTGCTCGTACATAGCCTGTGCGACCTTCTTGAAGCCGGC
>CALERM010000249.1 GCA_937907715.1 uncultured Clostridia bacterium | reverse complement strand
GCGTTCATTCCGGTCTCGGAGGACGAGGGCATGATCGCCGCAGCGCTCGACGGCACACTGACGATTGATAAATTGGAGGCGATGACCTGCGTCTGCTCGGTGGGACTGGACATGATTGCCGTTCCGGGCGATACCTCGGCGGAGACGATTTCCGCCATCATTGCCGACGAAGCGGCAATCGGCATGGTCAACAGCAAGACGACCGCCGTTCGTGTGATTCCCGTCGAAGGCAAAAACGTCGGCGACATGGTCGAGATGGGAGGACTGCTCGGCTCTGCGCCAGTTATGCCGGTTCACGCGGCGTCCAGCGCAGACTTTATTGCCCGCGGCGGCAGAATCCCCGCGCCGCTGCAGAGTCTCAAAAACTGACAGCCATATATCTCCTGAAAGGAAGCGCATTTCTATGAACAAAAGCATTCAGAAGGCAAAGGCGCTCTTTGCGCCCGTTCCGCACGTGCAGCTGGGCTTTTTCCCGACACCGTTTTATAAGCTGGAAAACATGTCCAAAGCGCTCGGCGTGAACCTGTATATCAAGCGCGACGACTTTACCGGCATGAACCTGTTCGGCGGCAACAAAATCCGAAAGCTCGAGTTTTTGCTGGGAGATGCCATCGCCAAGGGCTGCAAGGCGGTCGTTACCTACGGCGCGACGCAGTCGAACCATGCGATGGAAACCGTCTCCGCCTGCCGCCGCTGCGGATTGGCGCCGATTTTGTATCTGACGGCGGTTGTAAAGCCGGATAAAGAGGATGTGCGTGCAAACCTGCTGCTCGATCAGGTCATGGGCGCGGAAATTCACATCGTGGACATCGAACCCGGCGAGACCGAAGACGACGCCGAGGCGCGCTCGTTCATCATGGGCGCAAAGCATGCGGCGGAGCTGACCGCCTCCGGCACGCCGTGCTACGACGTTCCGATGGGCGGCGCGAGCCACGTCGGCTCGATCGGCTTTGCAAACGGCTTTGTCGAGCTGGCAGAGCAAATGGACGCAATGGGATTGACGGCGGATTATGTCTACCATGCGACCGGAACCGGCGGCACGATGGCAGGTCTTCACGCGGGCAGAAAGCTCGTCGGCTCTCACGCGGAGATTCGCTCGATTACCGTCAGTCCGAAGAACGATGCGTATCTGACGAAGGTGCAGAACCTTGCAAATCAGGTGCTGACAGATCTCGGCAGCGACCTGCATGTTGACCGCGACACGGACCTTCACATGGACAATAGCTATTATCTGCCCGGCTATGAGCAGCCGAACGAGAAGGCGAGCGAGGCAATCAAGATGCTCGCGCGGTTAGAGGGTCTGTTCGTAGACCCGGTCTACACCGGAAAGGCGCTTGCCGGTCTGATCGACCACATCCGCACCGGCAAGGTCGAGCCGGGCAGCAACGTCGTTTTCTGGCACACCGGCGGCGCGACTGCGCTGTTTGCTGAAAAATCCATCCTCGGCGATATCTTCTAAAACACAAGCGCCTCGCACAAAAATGCTGGGCGCTTTTCGTAAATTCTGCCTGAAAAATCGCAAACGCAACCGCTGGTTGACAAACGAGCAGGCTCTTTTCTTGCCCGCAACCGCGCGGTATGGTAAGATATTGCCATCAAATCAAGCTGGGGAATCCCGGCAGCAGGAGGAAAGTATGACGTTTTCAGAAAAAATATCAGCCCTTCGCAGACAGAAGGGCTGGTCGCAGGAGGAGCTTGCCGAGAAGCTGATGGTGACGCGGCAGGCAGTTTCCAAATGGGAGAGCGCACAGTCGATGCCGGATCTGGATAAGCTGGTACAGCTGAGCGAAGCGCTCGGTGTCAGCACGGATTATCTTCTCAAGGACGAGCAGGTGCAGAACGCGCTGGCTCCCGCAGCGGCAGAACAGACGCGAAAGCCGCGGCGCGTGACGCGCGAGGAGGCAAGCCGGTTTTTGCAGCAGCAAAAGACAGCGACGCCTAAAGTGGCGCTCGGTGTGGCGCTGTGTGTCTGGTCGCCCATTGTGCTCATTGGTCTTCCCGCGCTTCTTTGGATATGCAATGTCAGATTTTCAGATACTGCGGTGGGCGGGGCTGGACTTTGTGTGCTGCTTGTGATGGTGGCTGTGGGCGTTGCGCTGTTTCTAACCTCCGCTGCGAAGCACAAAGAATTTGATTATCTGGAACGCGAGCCGATTATGCTGGATACGGATGCAGCGGCGCTTGCAAAGCAGCAGGAGGCGGTCCAGGCGGAAACATGCGCGCGGCTTACGACCGTTGGCGTGGTGCTCTGTATTTTATCGGCGGTTCCGATTTTTGCTGTGATGTGCGAGCTGCAGGTGCTCGATGGGCATTACGCGCTGGCAGTCTGTGCGCTGCTGCTTCTGGTCGGCATTGCATGCCTGCTTCTGGTGCGCGCGGGCTCCATGCGCGGTGCGGTCGATAAGCTATTGGAGCAGGGCGACTACACACGCGAAAATAAAGCGAAAAGCCGCCTTGTCGGCGCGGTCAGTGCAGCGTACTGGCTGGTGGTTACGGCGGTGTTCCTGTTTTACACCTTCGGTCCGAACGGAAACGGTCAGCCGCAGTACAGCTGGTTTATCTGGGCGGTTGCAGGCGTTCTGTATGGCGCGCTGATGGCGGCGCTGTCAATTTACCGGAAGAAATTGAAATAAGCGAATGATACAAAAGCCGGAGAGCATCGCTCTCCGGCTTTTCGATTCCAAATGCTTATTTCTGATAGTGGCTCCACATGGCGTCGGTCGCTTCGCGGATGGCAGTTGTAACCTCCTGCACCTTGGCTTCGTCCCAGGCGTCCGGCTCGGCGCGCAGGAACGAGGTCTTGTCCACGCGGTTGTCGAAAATGCCGATCGGCACATGATAGGTTATACCGTGTGCAGGAATTCGCACGGTGTTCGGAATGTCGCTGGTCTTCACCAGATACTCCATATCGTCGCAGCCATACTCTCCGAGCATGACTGCCAGCGGAACGCCATGGTGGAGGTTCGAGCCGGGATCGTTGGGGTCTGCACGGTCGGCGTTTTTGCGGCGGGATTCCTCGGGCGTGACCCAGATATACAGAATCGCGGCGTTTTCCAGAATTTCCGGGCAGAACATCGGAAGCGAATACTGATACCCGTTCGAGCCGGTCAGCGGCATCGACGCGCCGTCCGGTCCGCCGCGCGCGCATTCAATAATGATGGTCTTGCCCTCAAAGGAATCCGGGTAAGACGCCTGCTTTTCGCGGAGCATTGCGGCTGCTTCGTCTTCCAGCTTTTCGGCGAGCTTTTTGCGCACATCCTCCGGCAGAAGCCCGAGACGAGGCACAAGCCCCGCAATCTGCGCGGCGCGGTCATAACGGTCGAAGAGCAGCTGCGCCGCAGAGTCCGGCTTCTGGACGTTGCGGTTCAGAAGATCATGATAATCTTCGTTCAGCAGGCAGCAGAGCGTGCCCCAGTCGCGCCCGTCGATGAACGGCTCCTCGCCGGGATAGAACACGCGCGCGTGTCCCATCGCCTGCAGCTCGTTGTCGATGCGGCGCATCATATGGACATAGGGGAAATCGTCGAGCTGCAGATTTTCTCCGATGTGGAATTCCCGTTTCAGCCGCTCGGGCTCAATATTTGCCATGAAGTTGCGGACCTCCGACTTGCCGGAGGCGGGGAGCGCCTGCAATAAGACGACCTTGAATACGTTGTTTTCCATACTATTTCCTCCTGTGCCGTGAAAGCGGCGTTTTTATGCATGGAGCAGGTGCAGCCAGCGCGTTTTGTCGACGGTGATTTCCCGTTCGCGCTCGACGTACTGCATAATCAGCTCCGAAATCTCTGTCGGCTGCTCGGCAACAAGCGGGCAGGCTTTGTAAGCCTCGTAACCGCCTGCGCCGGAGGCGCGGTAGTTGTTGAGGCAGAGCGTCAGCTCTTTTCCTTCCGGCAGTTCCTCTCCCTGATAGACAATCGATACGACGCGCGCGCCCTTCGGCTGCGTAAGATCCGCCGTAACGGTGAGATTTGCGAAGTAGTCGTAATTGAAATGCTGAACAATCGGCTCCAGAAATGCCCGGCTTACGCGGAGGCTTCCGTCCGGTGCAACGTCGAAGTATTCCATGCTGCGCTCCAAGGCGGATTTCAGAACCTTTCTGGTCACACGGATGGTTTTGAGCGTGTTTGGGAAGGCGTAGGCGCAGATGATTGCACGGATGGTGACAATCTGCGGGAAATCAGAAACCTGATTGGAAAGACTCGTCACAGAGATGTCCGCGCCGGAGACGGCAAGCTGGACCTGATTGAAGAAGTTCGCAAGCAAGGATCCGTTTGCTGCCAGAGCAAGCGGGCTTCCACCGGGAAGCGGCACATCGAGATGCCCGACGGGCGTATCAAGCCACTCGTTCAGCTGCTTTTCGATAGGCTCAATTGTCTCCATTGCCGCGGGAAACGGCTGATCTCCTGCCGGAACCAGACGGGAGACGGCGTGGACGCTGCCCCGATCGGCGGTAACATCCATGCGGATAAACTTTGTTGCTTTGTCCGGCGGCTGGCAGGTGTAGGTGCCGCCGATCAGCAAATTTTCCGCCTCCATGTGCTGGTGGGCGGCGAGAAGAACATCAAAGCCCAGCTCGCGGCAGAGGCGCCAGCCCTGATTTTCGCCCGTCTGCGAGAGAACTTTCCCGGTCTTCACATCCGCTTCAAAGCCGCCGTGGTAGATGCAGACGGTGAGGTCGACCTGCTTGCGGCGCAGCTCGGAAAGCGCCTGCCATGCTGCTGCAAAGGCGTCCGTCACAGTAATGCCCGCCATGTTTTCCGGCGTTTCAAACTGCGTGACAAAGGGCGTGATGATTCCGGTCAAACCGACGCGCAGCCCATTTTCCATCGTGATGACGGCGGTTTTCTGCACGCCACGGATGCCCTCGACGTTCGCGCACAGGCACACGGCGTGCAGGCTGTCCAGATACCGCTCGATGGCTTCTTTTCCATAGTCGAAGTCGTGGTTTCCGAGGGTCACAAAATCGTAGCCGCCGAGGTTCAGAAGCTGCGCCGGAAGCGTGACGACATCGTGTATCTCGTGGCTTAAATAGTAGGTGAGGGGACTGCCCTGCAAGGTGTCGCCGCCGTCGATGATCAGGGTATTGCCGTCTTTTTGAAACTGCGACAGGCAGTTGGCAAGCCCGGACGGCATTCTTTCTCCGGTTGCGTACTGGACCGGCGAGAAGCAGCCGTGGATGTCGCTGGTATAATAAATGGTAAGATGTCGTTCCATTGTATATCGTTCCGTTTTCTGAGAGGATACTTCGAGGGCGCATAAGCGCCCTCGAACAGTTTTATTCGCCGTGCGCAAGCTTTCTGCGGATGCGCGTGGAAATGAGTTCGATGATCAGAACCAGAACCATCAGACCCCACACAAACGAGCCGACCATACCCCAGCGGCGGGAGTTGAGGCACTGCACCAGCGAAGCGCCGATGCCGCCTGCGCCGACGATGCCGAGCGTGGTGGCGTCCTTGAGGTTGATGTCGAAGCGGTAGATCGTTGTGGAGATGAAGCTCGCCGTCAGCTGCGGCAGAACGCCGTAGCGGATTTTCTGGAACGGCGTGCAGCCCATGGCGTCCAGACTCTCGAGAATGTGCGTATCAAGGTCTTCAATGGCGGTGATGTACATTTTGGAGATCATGCCGATCGAACACACGGACTGCGTAATGACGCCGCAGGCTGCGCCCGGACCTGTCACACGAATCCACATCAGCGCCCAGACAATGGACGGAATCGTGCGGATCATGAGAATCAGGATGCGGACGATATACGCCACGGCCTTCGGCATGATGTTGAACGAGGCGAGAAACGCGAAGGGAATGGCGAGAATTGCACCGAAAATCGTACCGAGGACGGCAATCGCCATCGTCTGCAGCAGCAGATACGGCACATCCGAGTCGCCGGTGCCGAACAGAAGATCGGTATCCGGATGGAACACACCGTGGACAACGCCCTTTGCAACCTCCGTGCCGGTGGCGGTCAGACCCGTAAAGTGAATGTCGTCTGCCGACCAGCCGACCAGCAGCACGATTGCCAGCGTAATGGCAAGATACAGCACCCACTTGCGCGGGCGGTTGGCGTACATTTCAAGCGTCGTGAGCTTGCGGTCGAGCGACTGCTCGAGCATGGCAATCTTATCTTTCTTTTCCATGTTCACCACTCCTTTCAGCTCAGCTTCTTGCGAAGATATTCGCTGAAGAAGTCAATGAAAACGACGACCACGAACAGCGACAGCAGAACCGTACCGAGGCTGTTGTAATCGCGCCAGCCGATGCGCTCGTTGATGGTAATGCCGAGACCGCCCGCGCCGACGTAGCCGAGAATGGCGGACGCGCGCACGTTCATCTCAAAGCAGTACAGGCAGTGGCTCAGGTAGACCGGCAGAATCTGCGGCACACAGGCAGACCAGAACGCCTGGAATTTGTTTGCACCGAGCGCCTCCATCGCCTCAAACGGACCCATGTCAATCGTCTCAATCGACTCGAAGAGCATCTTTGCCACGATACCGAAGGTGAAAATTGCGATGGCAATCGTGCCGGAGAAGGTGCCAAGCGAGAAGATGAGCGCGCAGACGAGCGCGATAATCAGCGTCGGAAGCGTCCGGATCAGACCCAGAATGAATCGGATCAGCCACACGACGGGAACGCTTTTATTGATGTTGCTGGACGAGAGAATCGCAACCGGCAACGCCAGCACGCAGCCGATGACCGTGCCGAGAATTGACATTTTGATCGTGTCGATCAGAGGCGATATAACCTTCGGGAAGAAGGTCCAGTCGGGCTGGAAGATCTTTTCGAGCAGATCGACCATCTTGCGGAACTTGGTGATGACGGTGTGCAGATCAAAGCCCGTCGTTTTTAATGACAGCCAGATGATCACAACCAGAAACAGAACAATCAGCGGCGCTCTGCTTCTGCGGCGCTGGACCGAGTGACCGTTTGCAAGCGTGACGGTCTGGGGCTTGAAGATGCGGTCATAAAGCGTGAGCTTCATGAGGCTGGAGGTGTTATTTTCGTCCATGGCTCAGCCCTCTGCCCTGGCGGTCTTCAGCTCGCCTTCGCCCTCGCCCATGGTGGGCGCCTTGGCGCCGTTGTAGACTGCGTCGATCTGCTCCTGCGTGATGGTGCTGGCAGGACCATCGAAGACGATCTCGCCTGCGCGGATGCCGATGACGCGATCGCAGTATTTGAGCGCCAGGTCCACGTGGTGAATGTTCAGAAGAATCGAAATCTTGTATTCCTTGTTAATGCGGACAAAGTCCTGCATGACCTGCTTTGCCGTGATGGGGTCGAGCGAGGCGACAGGCTCGTCGGCAAGAATGATCTTCGGGTTCTGGTTCAGTGTCCGCGCCAGAGCCACGCGCTGCTGCTGACCGCCGGAGAGCTGGTCACAGCGGGTATACGCCTTATCCAAAATGCCTACCTTGTCCAGACTCTCGAGCGCGCGCATCTTCTGCTCCTTGGTGAAGATGCCGAGCAGAACCCGGAAAAACGGCATGTCGGGGACATCCGCTGTCAGGACGTTTTTGAGCGCTGTGCTGCGCGAGACCAGATTGAAGCTCTGGAAAATCATGCCGACCTTGCGGCGATAGCGGCGAAGCTCCCTGCCGTGCAGGGCATCAACCGAAACGCCATCGACGGTCAGCTCGCCCTTGGAAATGTCGTGCATCCGGTTGATGCAGCGCAGAATGGTCGACTTGCCCGCGCCGGACAGACCGATGATGGCGACGAACTCACCCTGGTCGATCTGCAGGTTGATGTTTTTCAGCGCTGTGAAGCCGTTTGGATAAGTCTTATACACATTTTTGAATTCAATCATGCCGCGACTCTTTTCTTTCTGAAGTTTAGATGAAATAGGGGAGATGGGTAACAATTGGGAAGATGTAGCGGAAAAGCGCCCCGTTGACGCGGGGCGCTTTATTCACTTGCTCGTTATTCGGTTGGAAACCGGATGGGGAGAATTACTCCGAGACAGCCTTCAGAGCTGCGCGAGCGCCGTCATAGTCAGCGTCGGTAGCCTTCGCATAGCCGGTGTGGCTGTAGACGTCGAAGATTGCCTTGCCTTCATCTGTGTTGATGATGTTGATGAAGCAATCCTGCAGAGCAGCGACGATTTCGGGGGTGTAGTACTGGCTTGCCTTCGAGATGGCGACGGTATCGTTGTAGATGCCCTCGGTGACGCCGATGACGTTCATCTCGTTCCAGATGGAGTCGCTGCGACCCATGCCCTGCTTGCCGGTCTCGTCCTTCTGATCGACAGGCAGCTGCCAGCAGGCTTCGTAGTCGTTACGACCGTCGGCGTAGCAGACGATGATGTCGACGGACTCAGCTGCTGCGTAGGAGAACGCGGTGCCGTAGCCGGAGTCGATGGGCATGACGTTGGAAAGGTCAGAGATCTTCTTGCCGTCGTAGTTTTCCATCAGCCACATGGACGGATAGATGTAACCGGCGGAAGAGGAGGTCTTCTGGACCGCCCAGGTTGCCTTGTCGAGGTCTTCCCACGTCAGCTTTTCGCCGGCGTTGACCTTCGCAGCCAGCTCCTTGCCGTATTCAGACGGAGTAGCGTAGATCAGGGAACGATAGTAGGTGACCTGCGGGCCATCCTTCTTGGTGGCGTTTGCATCGCCATTCCAGTCGGCGGGGTTGGTCGAGTCGTTGGACAGACCGTTACGGGTAGCCGTCAGGATGACGTCCACATCGTCGGAGTACAGCGCGTACGTGCCGCCGGGCAGCCAGCCCAGATCGATGGAGCCTGCGGACATCGCTTCGCCGGTTGCGTCGTAGCTGGTGCCGACCGTGATGTCGACTTCGTCGATGTCGTAGCCGAGCTTGGACATTTCGGCCTTCACGAGCTCGGGCAGGTTCTTGGTGCCGGTGATGATGACGTCGGCGTCCTTGGAGGGAACGAACTCGAGCTTCAGCTTGTCGAAGTGCTGATTCTCAGTGGTCTCGGTTTCCTCTGCAGCGGGCTCTTCCGTCGTTTCTTCGGCTGCTGCGGGTTCAGTGGTGGTCGTCTCCTCAGTGGCGGCGGGCTCAGCCGTGGTCTCGGTCTTTGCTGCGCAGGCGCAGAAGCCAATTGCCATGACCGCAACGAGGAGCAGTGCAATGATCTTCTTCATTTTCTATTTCCTCCTGAAAGGTTGTCTGCGGTTTCCCGCAGAGATTGAGATGAGACTGCGAAAACCGCAGCCTCTCATATCTTGGTATTGCTACCGCTGCAATCATACCACGGCTTGTGGAACAAAACAAGAGGGAAATGAAAGATTTACGTCAATTTTTCCTGAATTTTACCTTCATAATTACGGAATGTACACGTGCCGCGGGCAAATGTTCAGAAAGCCGCACAGCGCACCTTGCCGATGGAGACAAAACCGCTCAGTACGGCATGAATATCGCTGCCGTCCGTCACCTCATCCGGACGAAGAACGGTTGCCTTCGGGCAGAAGTACTGCACGCCGTTTTCCTCGCGCACGCAGTGGTAGTAGTTTTCATAGTAGGACCGCTTCTCTGGGAACCGGTTGCGCAGGATGCCGCGGCAATCGGAAACAGAGCAGGTGGGGAAGTTGACGTTCCAGAGCTCGCCGCGCGCAAGCGGGTTTTCCAGCAGCTCTTCGAGAACGGCAGGCAGATAGTGGTCCGCGACCTCGAAGGACTTGTCGTCGCGCATGGAGACGGCAATGGCGGGAATGCCATGAAGCGCCGCTTCCGTTGCCGCGCCGACCGTGCCGGAATAGGCGACGTCAAGCCCGGCGTTCATTCCGTCGTTGATGCCGGAGAGAACGACGTCCGGCGTAAACGGCAGCAGCGCACGCAGCGCGACCTTGACGCAGTCGGCAGGCGTTCCGTCCACGCTCCAGGCAGCTTCCACCGGAGCAGGGAAGTCGTAGCGGCGGACTGCCATCTCGCTTGTTTCGGAAATGGTCAGCCGCACGGACATGCCGCTGCACTGCCGCTCGGGCGCAGCAACCCAGACAGACCCGAACTGCGCCGCCGCCCGCGCCAGATGAGCAATGCCCTCCGAGCGAATGCCGTCGTCGTTCGCAATCAGAATTTTAAGCCTCTTCATCATAGATACACTCCTTTGCCTGCCTATCTTATCACAGACAAAGGCTTCTTCACAACCCATAATTTCGACAAATCACAAAGTTTTCCAAATTATTCCCCTCACAGCCTCGCAGAGTTTCGCCATCCGCAGATGGCGAAATAGATGAAATTTATTTTATCCGGCGGCTCCGCCGACCGGACTGGACAGCCGTTAGCGGTTTTACCGCTTACGGATGTCGCGTACTCCTTGCGGGTAAAAATACTGCTCACCTCGCAAGTGTGAGCTTTTCGCACTCCGTGCGAAAAGCTTGCGCGCAGTCGCGGCGCAACACTTTTGCCGGGAAAGCGTCAGCTTTTCCGGCAAATAGAAGAAAGCTCCCGCAAAGCGGGAGCTTCTCCTGTATGGGATGGGAACGGAATGTTATTCCGGCTGCGGGTAATGGACGTGCAGCAGCGCATGGGCGCGCTCAGGGGTAATCTTCTCATAGAGCGCGTTGAGAATCGGGTTGTGCTGCGAGGACTTGATGAGCGTCTTGCGGTCTGCTTCATACAGACCCTCTGCGCGCGCATATTTCTGCTCTTTTCTGCCGATGGGCTGACCTGCGCCGCCGACGCAGCCGGTCGTGCAGGTCATGACCTCGACGAGGTCGAAATGCTCTTCGCCGGCTTCCATCTTCGCAATCAGCGTTCTCGCGTTCTTCAGACCGTGAACAACGCCGACACGGATGGTCTTTTCGCCGGCCGGCAGCTCGACCGCGCGGACGCCTTCCATGCCGCGGACGCCGGAATAAGCGATTGCCTGCAACGTATTGCGGGACTCGCTCTCCATCACACGGCGGATGACAGCCTCTGCCACACCGCCGGTGGTTCCGAAAATCACGCCTGCGCCGGTACCGAGACCGAACGGCATATCGGGCGCCTCATCGGGCAGCTCGTTGAAGCGGATGCCTGCTTCCTTGATCATGCGGATCAGCTCCTGCGTGGTGAGGACCAGATCAACATCGGGCTGACCGTCATGCTTAAACTCCTCACGACCGGCCTCCATCTTCTTTGCCGTACACGGCATGATGGCGATGTGATAGAGCTTCTTGTCGCCTTCCTTCTGCTGCGCGCGCAGGATGGCGGAGAACATCTGCATCGGGGACTTGCAGGTCGAGATGTGCTTTAAGTACTTGGGATCTTCCTTCTCCAGATACTTGATCCACGCCGGGCAGCAGCTCGTGAACATCGGGAACGGACCGCCCTTTTCAAGTCTCTCGAGGAACTCTGCGGTCTCCTCGATGACGGTCATATCGGCGGCGAACGTCGTATCATAGACCTCGTCGGCGCCCATGAGCTTGAGGGCAGCAACCATCTTGTCGAGCACGTTGGTGCCGGGAGCCAGACCAAATGCTTCGCCGAGCGCAACACGGACGGCGGGGGCGATCTGCACAACGACCTTCAATTCCGGATCATGCAGCGCCTTCCAGGCGTCGTTGATCTGGTTGCGGATGGTGATCGCGCCAGTCGGACAGACCGCTGCACACTGACCGCAGGTCACGCACTTGGTCATGCTCATCGGACGGTCGAACGCAGGCATAACCTGCACGTTGCTGCCGCGATTGGCGAAGTTGAGGATGCTCATGCCCTGCAGCTCGTCGCAGACGCGCACGCAGTCGCCGCACAGCACGCACTTGCCTGGGTCGCGGACAATTGCAGGGCTGGTCTCGTCCTTTTCAAATTCCGGACGAGTGTCTGCAAACGGAATCCTGGTCACGCCGAAGCGAAGCGCCAGATCCTGCAGGCGGCAGTTGCCGCTCTGCTCGCAGGTCGTACACTCGCGGCAGTGAGACGAGAGCATCAGCGAAAGAATCATCCGGCGATGCTTCAGAAGCCGCTCGGTGTTGGTGCGGATGCGCAGACCGTCGCGCGGCTCCATGGAGCAGGAGGCGTCGATTTTGCCGGTCTGTTCGTTTTCTACCACGCACATACGGCATGCGCCGAAGGTAGAAAGCTCGGAGTAATAGCAGAACGTCGGCATGTCGATTCCCGCCTTGCGGATGACCGCGAGAACGTTCTTTTCTCCGTCAAACGGCACGCAAATGCCGTCGACGTACATTTTTCCCTTTGCCATACGTTTAACCCTCCTCCTTCACAAGCTCAATTGCATCGAACGGGCAGTTCTTCTGACATGCGCCGCACTTGATGCACTTGGACGGATCGATGGTATGCGGTTTCTTCTTTTCACCCTCGATGGCGTCCATCGGGCAGTTCTTTTTGCACTTGCCACAGCCCTTGCACTTCTCCGGATCAATGGCGAGATGCGCCTTCGGTCCGTTGCAGATCGGGCAGTGGTGATCGACCACGTGGGCAAGATATTCGTTGCGGAATGCTTTGAGCGTACTGGAAACGGGGTTGCATGCAGCCTGACCGAGACCGCACAGCGCCGTCTCGCGGATGGTCTGGGAGAGGCTTTCAAGCATGTCGAGGTCTTCCAGAGAACCCTTGTTTTCCACGATGCGGTTGAGAATTTCCAGCATGCGCTTGGTGCCTTCGCGGCACGGCACGCACTTGCCGCAGCTTTCGCTCTGCGTGAAGTTCATGAAGAAGCGGGCAGTTTCGACCATGCAGGTGTCTTCATCCATGACGACCAGACCGCCGGAGCCCATGATCGCGCCAGCCTTTTTGAGGGAGTCAAAGTCGACGGGAAGATCGAGCTGATCTTCAGTCAGACAGCCGCCGGCAGGACCGCCGGTCTGGACAGCCTTGAACTTTTTGCCGTTCTTGATGCCGCCGCCGATGTCGAAGATGATCTCGCGCAGCGTCGTGCCCATCGGAACTTCGATCAGACCGGTGTTGACCACGCAGCCGGTCAGTGCGAATGCCTTCGTGCCGGGGCTCTTTTCGGTGCCGATGGTGCGGAACCACTCGCTGCCGCGGCGAACGACGACAGGAACGCACGCGAAGGTTTCAACGTTATTGAGGATCGTCGGCTTTGCCCACAGACCCTGCTCAACCGTACGCGGCGGCTTGACACGCGGCATGCCGCGGCGGCCTTCGATCGCAGCCGTCAGTGCGCTTCCCTCACCGCAGACGAACGCGCCCGCGCCGCGGTTGATGTTGATGCGGAAGTTAAAGCCGGAGCCGAGAATGTTCTCACCCAGCAGACCCGCTTCTTCCGCCTTGGCGATTGCCGTGCGAAGACGCTTGACCGCCAGCGGATATTCTGCGCGGACGTAGATGTAGCCCTCGTCGCTGCCTGCGGCGCGGCCGGCAATCATCATGCCCTCGAGAATCGCGTGGGGGTTGCCTTCCATGATGGACTGATCCATGAACGCGCCGGGGTCGCCTTCGTCGCCGTTACAGACGACGTATTTCTTGCCCTCGGGCATCCGGCGGACGCTTTCCCATTTCTTTCCGGTCGGGAAGCCTGCGCCGCCTCTGCCGCGCAGACCGGAGTCGACAACCTCGGAACAGATCTCGGCGGGCGTCATGTCGAACAGCGCCTTTTCAAGTGCGGCGTAGCCGTCGTGCGCCAGATATTCGTCCAGATCCTCGGCGTCGGTGTTGCCGCTGGTCTCCAGGACGACGCGCTTCTGCTTTTTGTAGAAGGGGATATCGTCGTGCTTGACGTAGGTCGTGTCTTCCAGCTTGTAAAGAAGCCGCTCGATGACCTCACCGTGAAGAATGGTCTTATCCAGAATTTCCTCGCAGTCTTCCGGATGGACGTGCGTGTAGAAAATGCCTTCCGGCTGGATCTCGATCAGCGGACCCATTTCGCAGAAGCCCTGACAGCCGCTGCGCTTGAAATGCAGGGTATCCTTGCCGCCCTCTTCACGAAGCGCCACGCGCGTTTTGAGATTCCGCTGCTGACACAGCTCCTGCAGCTTGTCATAGACCTTCATTGCGCCGCCTGCGATACAGCCGGTGCCGGCGCATACGAGAATGACGCGCGATTCGGCAGCAAGCCATGTCTTTGCCTGCTCCCGGTGTGCTTTCAGTACCTCTCTCGTTCCGATTCTCATTGCGCAGAGCCCTCCTTTGCCCGGATTTCTTCCAGCAGCGCCACTGCCCGGTCGGGATCCATCTTCGCGTGGACCTCGCCGTCAATCGTCATGACGGGCGCAAGGCCGCACGCGCCGAGACATGCAACCGTCTCCAGTGTGAACAGACCGTCGTCGGACGTCTTGCGCTTGCCGCTCAGACCGAGGTATGCGTGGACAGCGTCGTAGATGGGCTGCGATTTGCGCACATGACATGCCGTGCCGTTGCAGACCTTGACCAGATGCTTGCCCTTTGCCTCCAGCGAGAAATTCTCGAAGAAGGTTGCCACGCCGTAGACCTTGGAGATTGCAACGTTCAGTTCCTTTGCAATCAGTTCCAGATTCTCCTGGCTGAGGTAGCTGTTTTCCGCCTGCACATCCTGCAAAATCGCAATCAGGGCGGCGGGATCCCGCCCATGGGCGTCTATGATCTGCATGGTTCTTGCGCATTGCGCTTCATTCATTGCGGTTCTTCCCCCTTAGCTTTCTTATTTCGTCGCCCGGACCGGACCGCGTTGCCGGAAGGGGCGATATCGATGATAGAATAGAACCCGCACCGAAGCCGGAGATATGACAAGCAGCATTTCCCGGTGACAATGGCAGAGCAGGGCTTCGGTGCGGGTTTGGCCCGCCGCGGTATGGGAGCAGCGCGGAGGGCGGAAGTAGTATGCGATTGCAGGTTAGAGTTCTTTTACCTAAGAACTGGTACTTTATATTGTTTATAATATATGAAAAGTGCCCAAAATTCAATGTGCCTTTTAGACAGGATATCCCAAGCAATTTTGTGCAATAACGGCTGACCCATATCAAAATGGATATACAAAAAGCGCCTGTATCACGAAAAAAGCTTCGTACGGATCACCATACGAAGCTTATTTCGAAATTATTCTTACGATTTTTCGCGGAAATTTATGGTGCGTTCTCCAAAAATGGCATTATTCGCACATGATCTCCTTCAGCCGGCTCAAACGCTCAAGCGCGGCATAGAGCGTCTCGTCCTTTTTGGCAAAATGCAGCCTTACAATGTGGTTGACGTTCTCGTCGAAGAACGAGCTGCCCGGCACGCACGCCACGCCGACCTTCTGCGCCATTTCGACGCAGAACTCCACATCCGACTGTCCCTTTTTCATATAGGGTGCGATATCGGCAAGGACGAAGTAGGTGCCCTCGGGGTCGGTGAAGGGGATGCCCAGCTCCTTCATGCCGCCGGTGAAGATTTCCTTCATGTGCGCGTAGTGGTCGCCAAACTCGCGATAGTAGCTGTCAGGCATTTCAAGCCCTACAACGGCCGCTTCCATCAGCGGCGACGGCGCGCCGACGGTGTTGAAGTCGTGATACTGCTTGATGCGGTCCATGATGGGCTGCGGCGCAATCGCGTAGCCAAGACGCCAGCCGGTCACGGAGTAGGTTTTGGACAGGCTCGAGCAGCTGACCGTCCGTTCCCACATGCCGGGAAGCGACGCCATGTAGACCATCTTGCGTCCGTCGTAGACGATATGCTCATACACCTCGTCCATGATCGCGTAGACATCATATTTGATGCACAGCTCGGAGATGAGCTTCAGCTCCTCATAGGTGAAGACCTTGCCGCTCGGGTTGGAGGGATTGCAGATCAGAATTGCCTTCGGATGCTGACGGAACGCATCTTCGAGAACCTCGGGGTCAAAGTGGAACGACGGGGGAACGAGCGGAACGAAGATGGGCGTACAGTCTGCCATGATTGCCTGCGCACGGTAGTTTTCAAAATACGGCGAGAACATGACAATCTTGTCGCCGGGGTTGGTCAGCGCGAAGATCGTGTCGACCATTGCCTCGGTCGAACCGATGGTCACGACAATGTTGGTATCCGGGTCAATGGGAATGCCCATGAACCGGCCGCATTTGCGGCTGACCGCGCGGCGGAAATTCGGCGCGCCCATGGTAATCGGGTACTGATGGGGACCCTCCTTGCTGACTTCCTTCAACCGGTCGGTCAATTCCTTCGGGGGATCAAAGTCCGGGAAGCCCTGCGCCAGGTTGATGGCGCCGCAGTCCAAACTCACGCGCGTCATA
>CALERM010000248.1 GCA_937907715.1 uncultured Clostridia bacterium | reverse complement strand
GGCGCGAGCCTTTCTCCCGGCGTATATTATAGCCGTTTCCCGCATTGACGAACGGCAGCGGTTGTACTAAAATAAAGACAAAGACAGGCAAACAGAGTCATACAGGGAGGAAAAGCTATGGATAAAAAGGAACTTCGCGCCGTGATCCGCGCCAAAAAGCGCGCCATGACGGGCGCCCAGATCGACGCTTGCAGCGAGAAGCTTGCCGCGCTGTTCCGCGCGCACCCGCTCTACCAGGCGGCAAAGAGCATCTACGGGTATCTGCCGTACAACCAGGAGGTGCGCACCGTGCCGATGCTCCGGCAGGCGCAGCTGGACGGCAAGCGCGTCGCCGTGCCGAAGGTATATGGCGATACGATGAAATTTCTGTGGCTGGACGACTTAAACGCCGTCGCGCCCGGGGCGTACAACATCCCCGAGCCGGTGGCAGACGAGCCGGAGGCAGACGACGAGACGGCGCTGGTGCTGATGCCGGGGCTTGCCTTCGACCCCGAGGGACACCGCTGCGGCTACGGCGGCGGGTTCTATGACAAGTACCTTGCCGCGCACCCGACGCACCCGACGCTCGCGCTGTGCTACGGCTTTCAGATGTTCGACCATCTGGAAACGGACGACTATGACATTCCGGTCGACGCGGTGATCTCTGCCGAGGTGGAAGAATGAAATATCTTCTTCTGCTCGGCTTCTGCGCGGTTATTTTCCTGCTCTGCTTTCTCGTCGACAAGCTGCTCCAGAAGCTCTTTCCGAAGCACGCGCTGGAAAAGAGCAGAACCGTCGTCCGCCCGCCGCGCAAGAGCGCCGTTTTTGGCGTCCTGCTTCTGGTATTCCCGCTGATGGCGCTTTTATTCTGGATGCCGGAGGGGGGAGACACGCTCTTGACCGTCTGCTGTGTGGGCGCGATGCTGATGGGAGCGTTCCTGCTTTTTACATACTTCTCCGTTTCCATCTACTATGGCGAAGACGGCTTTCTGTATAAAACCCTTCGCGGCGGCAAAAAGGAATACCGCTACAAGGACATCCGCGGGCAGCGCAGCGTCATGACGCGCGGCGGCATCAATACGATTTTGTTTGTCGGAGACGATGAGATCAACCTCTACAGCGCGATGCAGAACCTCAATCCCTTTTTGAAGCATGCGTTTTTCCGCTGGTGCGAGGCAAACGGCACGGACCCGGATTCGATTGAAAATAACCCCCGCATGTTCACCTGGTTCCCGGACCCCGACGGGGCGGAATCGAAGCAGGACGAGACGTAAAGCGCGCATGGAGGGCAGTTTATGAAGAAGCAATGGCTTGTAATGTTGTTGGCGGCGCTGATTTTCAGCCTTGCCGCCTGTGCAAAGCCCGCAGAACCGGACCAGACGGCGGAGGCGCCGCCCGTTCTGGTATTGCCGGCGGAAGACGCTGCCCCGGCTGGACCGGAGGAGGAAGCGGAAGCCGCGTCGGAAAAGGAATGGACGCAGGAGGACATCCGCCGGATGTATGAGAGCGTCGCAAAGCCGGAATGGATGCTGCTCGACTGCCTCGTTACGCCAGACAGGGCAAACGGCTGCGTCGGCGCGGCGCTGTACTGGGACGCAGAAGAATCCACGCTCGTGCGCTTCTTTGACGAAGACGGGTATTCCTACTGCGCAGGTCCTATGGCGAAGACGGCGCAGGACGCGGGCTTTGCCTATCTCGGGGGCGGCAAGGTGACCTTCCGCCTGCAAACGGACGATGGAACAGCGTATGATTACACGCTCACGTTAGAGAAAACCGACGAGGGCGTAAACTGGACAGCAAGAGACAGCCTCACCGTACCCAATCCATAACGCAGAAGCAAAGCAAAAAGCCTCTGCAGACGCAGAGTCTGCGGAGACTTTCCTGTCGCTCAGATGATGTCCGGCTGCTTTTGCGGGTAAGCGGGCAGCCATTTGCCGAATTTGTAGTAGAGCAGGAACATGGTGGATGCAGCCGTCCAGGTGATGGGGTAGCACAGGGCAATGGTGAGATTGCTCAGGTGCGGGAAGGTCATCGTAAACAGCAGAATCAGCCGCAGCACGCACGCGCCGAAGAGTGTGATGATCGTGGGCTTGATCGCATTTCCGACGCCGCGCATCATGGAAGACAGCACCTCCGTCGCCGAGAACAGGCAGTAGCACGGGGCAAGATAGGTGATGATGACGCGCCCCTGCTCAACGACCGCGTGGTCAGAGTTGAACAGGCGAATCGTCCAGTCGCGCGTGAAGTAGATGAACCCGCCGATGAGCGCGCACATCGCAAGGTGCAGCCCCAGACCGACGCGCATGGTCTGCAGAATCCGGTCTTTCTTGCGCGCACCGTAGTTCTGCCCCGCGAAGGTCATGACGGCGATGCCGATGGCGTTCGAAATCGGCCAGAAGATGCCGTCGAGCTTCCAGTAGACCGACCACGCCGCGACGGTGTCCGTGCCGAGCAGATTGATCGCCTTCTGGACATAGACGTTCGTAATGTTATACAGCACGCTGGAAATGCCGGCGGGCAGTCCGATGACGAGCATGCGCCTGAGCAGCCACCCGTCCGGGCGGATTTTTTTGAGGTCCAGGCGGTAGTCTCCGTCTGCGCGCCGGAGCGTGCGGAGGACCAGCCACGCGCAGATGAGCTGCGACAGGCTCGTCGCAATCGCCGCGCCAGCGACCTCCAGCTTCAAAATGGCGACAAAGAACAGGTCGAGAATGGTGTTGACAATCGTACAGACCACGAGAAACAGCAAAGGTCTTTTCGAGTCGCCCAGCGCGCGCAGAATACCGCTTCCCATGTTGTAGATCATGGACGGAATCATGCCTGCAAAATACCAGACCAGATAGTCTTTGGAGTATTGGAGCGTGTCCTCGGGCGTACTTAAGACGGGCAGCAGCAGCGGCGCTCCGAACATGCCCAGAAGCATCGTCAGCGCGCCGACGATGACGGCAAGGAAGATTGCCGTGTGGACGGCGCGGCTCACCTGCTCGTGCTCCTGCGCGCCCGCGTGCTGCGAAATAACGACCGACGCGCCGGACGATAAGCCGACAAAGAAATTGACAATCAGGTTAATCAGAACGATGTCGGACCCGCCGACCGCTGCCAGCGCGGTTTTTCCGACGAACTGTCCGAGGACCACCGCGTCGACCGCAGAGTACAGCTGCTGCAGCAGCGTCCCGAGCATAATGGGCAGGAAGAAAGCGAGCATGCCCTGCAAAACCGGACCTTCGGTCATGGAACTCTCGCGAAACAGCGTACGCTTCATATAATCGCTCCTTTCCGGCTGTGTCCTCCGCAGGAGGTCAGCAGATACTACTATATCGGTTTTTCCGGCTTTTGCAAGAGGGCACGCAAAATATTTCTGGAGGCTTTGGAAGAACGCGCGAAAAATAAAGCTTGACGAAACGCGGCGCGCTTCTTATAATAAGAGCGAACCGCATACAATCGAACACAGGGGCGCTGGGAAACCGGCTG
>CALERM010000247.1 GCA_937907715.1 uncultured Clostridia bacterium | reverse complement strand
TGACGAAAAATCTCTCGCCGTCCACAGCCGCTGATTTAATCAGAGCTTCCTTAGACGAGGTCGATAAGACCGGCTGCCTTCGCGATGTACGCAACGTCGTCGTACTTGTTGAGGGCATACAGATGGATGCCGTCGACGCCGCAGGCGCGGTACTGATCGATCTGGTTGATGGTATATTCGATGCCGGCTTCTTTGAAGCGCTCTTTCTTGCCGGCAACGTCTGCGTCGAACGGCTCCTTGTCGAACGGGTTCGGGAAGATCCAGTTCTTCGAGATGATTTCGCACAGCGCCCGGTCCATGACGCAGCCGTTGCGCGAGAGCGCCATGTTAATGGTCGCCGCCTGGTCAAGAATCGGCATGATGCCCACATCGACGGGAAGCCACACGCCCGCGGCGCGGATTGCGTCGAGCCAGCGGCGAAACGCGTCCATATCCCAGCAGAGCTGCGAGATGATGAAGTCTGCGCCATTGTCCTGCTTCTGCTTCAGAAACGCGATGTCCGCCTCCAGCGAACGGCACTGGATGTGACCCTCGGGAGAGCCTGCGACCGCGATGGTGAACTTGTCTCCGAATTCCCTGCGGACGAACTTGACAAGCTCGGTGGCATAGTGCAGATCGCCGTTCGTGCCGGTCCAGCCGAACGGAAGGTCTCCGCGCAGCGCGAGCATATGGTCAATGCCGTGGTCCAGATAGGTCTGAAGCTTTTCTTTGATGTCGGCTTTCGTGTTGCCGATGCAGGTGAAGTGGGTGACGGGCGTGCATTTGCCGTCCTTTTTGATCTTGTCGAGAACCTCCAGGTTCTTGCCGACGTTGGTGCCGCCTGCGCCGTAGGTGCAGGAGATGTAGTCGGGGTTCAGGGTGTAGAGCTTTTCCAGCACGCCGCCTTCGCCGCACAGCTTTTCCATGCCGGCGTCGGTCTTCGGGGGGAATACCTCAAAGGAAAATGTGGCTCGTTCTTCGTAGATTTCAGCAATGCTCATAATAGCCGCCTCCAGATGAGAATTGAATCTGGTCCGCAGAGCCCTTCCCCCCGTAGATTCGATACAAAAGTATCGTAACACAAACTTCCGGCAAAGACAAGCCTATTCTTGCAAAAAATGCATAAAAATATGTAGAAAATGACCTGCGGATATATCAATTTTGATCTGGCTTTTTTGGCATTTTCCGGTTTGGAGGATTCAGATCCGGGTGAACAGAAATTTCTGCGTCACGCCGCCGCTCTCCACAAACACCGTCAGATCGCCGCTTTTCTTCTCGTCAACCGTCAGCTCCACGTCTTTTCCCTTGACGAAATCGCGCAGCCAGCCGACCGGGTCGTCAGTTTCAATCTCTTCAAAAAAGATATCGCGCATCTGGTTGTTGGCGCACAGATTTTCGACCTCGCGCACAACCTCATAGCTCTGCATGCAGGTTCATCCTCCCCGGGTGACGCGGGGAGCCGGACGAAAGCAGGCAGCTTCCGGGCGGCTCCCGTTTGGATTATTTCTGTGTTTTCCGGATGATCGTCGTGTTGCCGACCAGATCGACCGAGACAATCTCGCCCTCGACCACGACCTGACGGTCAAGCAGGTCCGTCAGATAGACCATACCGTCTTTGCAGTCGATGCGCTGGACATTGCTCAGCACGAGATTTTCAGGCTCGACCTTGTCCGTATAGACCATTGCAAGGCACATAGCGGGTTCCTCCTCAGCCGTTCATGGACGTAAGGACGGTGGAAAGGCGAAGATTGCCCTTTTCAAAGTCGCTCACGGCAAGCATGATCTGCTCATAGGCAGTGTTTTCGCCGAGATCCTGCAGCTGCTTTGCCAGCTGGGCAAGTTCATTGGCGTGGGCGGTGTTGTGACCGACCATATACTTCATCAGAGCCATCAGCTCCTGCTTCGGGTCTGCGCAGCCGGAGCAGCCGGCGCAGGCGTGCTCGTCGCAGCCGTGGTCATGGGTATGCTCATGGTCATGCGGATGCGTGTGCTCATGCGAATGAGTATGCCCGTCGGCATGAGTATGCTCATGGGTGTGCATGGTTTCGTCGTGATGCATAGTTCTGTTCCTTTCCGGCGGCGCCCGGAAAAAGGACGCCTGTCAATCAAATTTTATCGATTACCTTCATTATACTAGGACCGGCGCGATTTGTAAAGAGCATGAAATCGGGAAAATAATCCCCCGGGGCGGGATTTGCACGCAAATTTCCCGAAATTTTTTGCCGGTTTTGTATGGAATTAACGATGAAGATGTGGTATACTCGGAGAATCAGACAAGCTTGGAGGGAAGATGCGCCATGGAACACGACCACGAATATCTGCACGAACATCACATTGCCCACCTGCACACGCCGCAGGACGTCCACACGCCCGAGCAGGCGCACGAACACGACCATGCGCATCCGCACGATCATGATCACGACCATGCGCATGAGCCGGGCGCGCACGGGCACGTCCACGCGAACACGAAGGCGGTGATCAACCGGCTGGCGCGCGCCATCGGACATCTGGAATCGGTCAGGAAGATGGTCGAGGACGGGCGCGACTGCTCGGAGGTTCTGATTCAGATTGCGGCGGTCCGCTCCGCCATCAACAACATCGGCAAGGTCATTTTGCAGGATCATATCCAGCACTGCATCGTCGACGCGGTCGAGCAGGACGACGAACAGGCGATCGACAGCCTCTGCCAGGCAATCGACAAGTTCATCAAATAGCGCCTGCGGGCGCGGTATCAAAAGGAGCCGCATGACGCGGCTCCTTTTTGTATGCTTTGCCGCTTGCATAATCATGCTTCATCGTATATAATTCGCGCAAAAGCCATTTATTTAAGTATAGATATACCGGGTGAGGCGAGGAATATGAAAAATTATCAGTTCGCATACGGAAAAGGCAGCGTGACAGTGCCGCTGGACGAGCGGTCGGTGCTTGCGGTGCTGCACGGAAATGAGGCGCCTGCGATGCAGGACATCCGCGCGGGGCTTATGGAGAGTTTGGAAAACCCCATCGGAGCAACGCCGCTGCATGAGGAAATTCCGGCTGGCGCGCGTGTGGCGCTGGTTGTGAGCGACATGTCGCGGTTCTGGATGCGGCAGGATCTGGTCATTCCGCATCTGGTGGAGTATCTGCATACGGCGTGCGGCGTTTCGTATGATAAGCTCACCATCGTCGTGGCAAACGGCACGCATCCGGGCGGCGACGAGCAGGAGCTGCGCACACTGGTGACGAGCGGCGTTTTTGACAGGGTGCGCGTGGAAAATCACGACTGCGAGGCAAAGGACCTCGTCTGCCTCGGCACAACCGCGCACGATACGCCGGTGTGGATCAATCATACGGTGGCGGCAGCGGATTATGTGGTCTGTCTCGGCGCATGTACCCATCATATCATGGCGGGCTTCGGCGGCGGACGCAAGAGCATCCTGCCCGGCGTGAGCGGGCTGCAGACGATCCGCCACAACCACGCCTACTCGCTCGACCCCGGCGCGCTGCGCTCGAACCCGAAAATCGGAAACGGCGTGCTGGAGGGCAACCCCCTGCATGAGGACATGTGCGAGGCGGCGGCGATGCTGCCGCACCTGTTCATGGTGAACCTCGTCATGAACGCGCAGATGCAGCTTTGCGCGATTTTCTCGGGGCATTTTCTCCAATCCTGGGAAGAAGGCTGCCGGCTCGTCAATAAAATCTATCAGGTGGACGTGCCGGAGCCGGCGGACGCGATTGTCACCAGCTGCGGCGGCTTTCCGAAGGACATTTCCCTCTATCAGGGCACCAAGACGATTGACAACGTCGAGTCCGGCTTAAAGCCCGGCGGCACGCTGATCTTAATGATCGAGGCGCCCGAGGGCGGCGGTCCCGAGGAGTATTTCGGCTGGTGCAAAAATCTGCTCGACGGCACAATCGAGCAGCGCCTGCGCGAGGCGTTTACCGTTGCGGGCTATATTTTTTTCCAGAACTGCGAGCAGGCGCAGCGGCAGAAGATTTTCCTCTATTCCTCGATTCCGGACGAGCAGGTCCGCCCGATGGGCATGCGCTCGTTCTCCGATATGAAAGAGCTTCTGAAGGCGGCGGACCTCGACGGAAAATCCATCTATGTCATTCCAAACGGCGCGACCGTTGTTCCCCATGTGTGTTAAGGAGGTATCCGTATGAACATCCAGAATTACATCGCAAAGCGCTTTCAGCATGCCGGCTCCGGTTTGTCGCTCGACACCGAGGCGCTGGCAAAGTACAACGATATCATCGACCTTTCCATCGGCGATACCGATTTTACCACTGACGAAGCCATCATTGAAAAGGCATACCTCGACGCAAAGGCGGGGCATACCCATTACGGAGACCCGAAGGGCGACCCGGAGCTGATTGCCGCCGTCTGCAAGGCATGGCAGGAGGACTTTTCGCAGGCGCTCAGCCCTGACCATGTGCTGGTCACTGCGTCGAGCTGCCTCGGCATGTCTCTTGCGATGCTGGCGATTCTGAACCCCGGCGACGAGGTGATCGTGTTCTCGCCGTATTTTGCCATGTACCGCAGCCAGATCGAGCTTGCCGGCGGCGTGTGCGTCGATGTGCCGACCTATGCGCGCGAGAACTACGCGATTTCCGAAGAGCGCCTGCGCGCGGCAATCACGCCGAGGACGAAGGCGATCATCTTCAACAACCCGACGAATCCCACCGGCATGGCGTATGGGCGCGAGACGCTGGAGCTGCTGGCGAAAATCGCGCAGGAGTATGATCTGCTCGTTGCGGCGGACGAAATCTATACCACCTATTTATATGAGGGCGACTACATTCCGCTGCGCACGCTTCCGGGTATGCTGGAGCGGACCATCACGCTCAACAGCTTCTCGAAAAACTTCCTCATGACCGGCTGGCGCGTGGGCGTGATCATCGCGGAGCCTGCGCTCGTTTCGGTTATGAATCAGGTCAACGGCGCGCTGATCTACTCCGCCCCGTCCATCTCCCAGAGAGCGGCAATTGCGGCGCTGGAAAACCGGACGCGCATCCGCGAACGCTACATTGCCGCCTACCGCGAGCGTATTTTCTACTCGACCGGGCGGCTGGAAAAGCTCCCGTATTTAAGCCTTGTTGCGCCGAAGGGCACGTTCTATCTGTTCCCGGGCGTGGAGAAAACCGGGCTTTCGTCCGGTGAGTTCTGCAAGGCGCTTCTGGAGCGGGCGCACATTCTTGTCTCGCCCGGCGATGTGTTCGGCATTGCGGGCAAGCAGCACTTCCGCATCGCATGCACCGTGAATATTGACAAGCTCCGCGAGGCATATGACCGCATGGAGGCGCTTTCCTTCTGAGGTAATTCCGCTCCCGGCGGACAGTTTTTCCGGTTATGCAGAAAAATTCACAATTATTCATAAATATACAGCCAAATGTTGTATAACTTTGCACCTTTACAAAATCCAATTTTTCTGTATAATCATACACATCAATTACAACATGCTGCATGGACACCATGCACAGGAGGGTATTATGAAAAAGAATTCTCTGACCAAGCTGCTTGCGCTGACGCTTTGCGCAGTGCTGGCGCTGAGCCTGTTTGCAGGCTGCGCCGCAAAGACCGAGGAGGCTGCTCCCGCCGTTTCCGAGACCACCGAAGCTGCAGCGACCGAAACCACGGAAGCTGCCACTGAAGAAGCCGCTGCCACCGAGGAAACGACCGAGCAGCCCGCTGCCGAAGAAGCAACCGGTCTTCTCGCCGAGATCAAGGCGAAGGGCAAGCTGGTTGTCGGCACCGAAGCGCAGTATGCGCCGTATGAGTTCAAGGATCTCGACGCCAACTTCGCAGGCTGCGACATCTGGCTGGCACAGCAGATCGCCGATTCGCTCGGCGTGGAGCTGGAAGTTGTCGATATGGCGTTCGACGGCATCATCCCCGCCGTCAAGTCCGGTCAGGTCGATATCGGCATCGCCGCATTCACCAAGACCCCGGAGCGTGCAGAAGAAATCGACTTCTCCGACCTCTATGAGACCAGTGCGCAGCTGCTGATCGTCAAGACCGGCAATGCGGACAAGTATTCCACCAAGGAAGCGCTTGCCGGTCAGAAGGTCGGCGCGCAGAAGGGCACCATCCAGTCCCAGCTGATTCTCTCCGCGCTGCCCGACAGCGAGCTCTTTGAGCTGGAAAAGTATCCGGCGCTGGCTCTGGAAACCCAGAACGGCAACATCGCAGGCTTTGTCGTTGACCAGGCGGTCGGCGAGGCTCTGGTCGCAACCAGCGACGGCAAGCTCGAGGTCTCCAACTTCCAGTTCACCGCAGAAGAGGCTTCCTTCGGCAAGGCAGCCGTCATTGCCAAGGGCAACGAGGACTTTGTCGCCGCTGTCAACGAGGTCATTGACAAGGTCGTCGCCGACGGCAGCTACCAGAAAGCCTATGACGAGGCAGTCGAGCTGGCGGCAAGCCTGGGTCTGTAATTTTGAAAAACTTCAACCGTTAGTATCTGAAAGGCAACACCGCACAATTCGGCAAGAAGCCTCGGCGAGAGATTTTTCGTCAAGGCAAGGTTTGGAAAGCGAAGGAATACTTTGTGTACCCGCAA
>CALERM010000246.1 GCA_937907715.1 uncultured Clostridia bacterium | reverse complement strand
CCGCTTGCTCCAGCCGCCGAATTCGTTCATGATATCCTCGAGGGAATATTCCTCCTGCGCAGCCGCAGCATCTTCGATATGCAGTTGTTCGTTCGTCAGATCCTGCGATTGCTTCTTCATGCGCTGCTCCTGTTATACGCTTCTCTGCCGCACCGCCTCATACAGCAGAATCGCTGCTGCGGCAGATGCGTTGAGGGATGAAATACTGCCCTTCATGGGAATACTGACCTTGAAGTCGCAGCTGTCGGAAACCAGGCGGCTCATGCCCTGCCCCTCGTTGCCGATGACGATGGCGGCAGCACCCTTGAGGTCGGCGCTGTAGAGCGTTGTATTGCCCTCCGCCGCCGTGCCGTAAATCCAGACGCCTGCCTTTTTGAGCGTATCGATTGCCGCGGTAATGTTGGACACACGCGCAACCGGCAGATACTCCAAAGCGCCCGCCGACGCTTTTCCGACCACGGCGGTCAGACCCACGCTTCTGCGCTTCGGAATGATCACGCCATGTGCGCCTGCGCACTCGGCAGTCCGGATGATTGCGCCGAGGTTATGCGGGTCCGACAGCTCGTCGCAGATCACGATCAGGGGAGGCTCCCCTGCGTCCGCGGCTTTTTTCAGAATATCGTCGATGCTGGCGTAGTCGTGCGCCGCAACCATGGCAATCACGCCCTGGTGCGCGCCGGTCGCCGACATGAAATCGAGCTTTCTGCGGTCGGTCGGAACCACCACCGCGCCCGCTTCCTTTGCCATCGCGCAGATGCGCGCCAGCGCCCGGTCAGTGTCGCCGTCGGCAACAAAGAGCTTATCGATCGTTCTGCCGGCAGAAAGCGCCTCGGTGACGGCATTTCTGCCCTCTAACATATTTTCCGGCGCGTCCTCGCGCTCGCGGCGGCTGAAATCGCGCTTGCGGTCCTCCCGGCGGTTCGGCTTTGCGCCGCGCCCGGGCTTGTCGTTTCTTTTTTCGTCCATTTGTATCTCCAATTCGGGGCAGCGCAATACCCATACGCCCCCCTTTAAAATAATCCAACATACATTATATCAGTTCTGCCCGCCGGACACAACCATAAATCCGCAGGAAATTCACAGAAAATTTACCGTTCGGAAAATACCGGATTCTTGTAAATCCCGGGTCCTTGTGTTAAGATGTTCAAAACAAAGCTGCCGCGCCATGCGCGGCTTTTGGGATTTCCCAACAGAAAGCAGGTGCCATTTTGAGTAACGACCCCAACCGCCGCAAGCCGAAAGGTCCGCAGCCCGGAAACGACGACGAAAACCGGAAAGCTCGGCGGATTGTTATGCTGATCGTGGCGGCGCTGATTGCGACGCTGCTGATCAATTCCCTCTACACCACCATCTCCAACGCCTATCTCACGGAGATCACCTACACCGAGTTCAAGGAGCTGCTCGCAAACGATCAAATCAGCGAGGTCGAGTTCCAGTCGGACGACCGCATTGTCATTCTCACAAAGGACCAGGCGGAAAAGCCAAAGAGCCAGCAGCGGCTTTACTACACGGGCTTGATTCCGAATCAGGACACGACCGCACTGACCAATCAGCTTGAGGCGGCAAACGTCAAATATAACCGTGAGCTTCCCGAGGAGGTCAGCCCCATTGTCTCGTTCCTCGTCTCGTGGGTGCTGCCGGTTGTATTCATGTATGCGCTGTTCAGTCTTCTCATGCGCGGCATGACGAAGCGGATGGGCGGCGGTCTGGGCGGCATCGGTGAGAGCAAGGCAAAGGTCTATATGGAAAAGCAGACCGGCGTCACCTTTGCAGACGTCGCCGGTCAGGACGAGGCAAAGGAATCGCTCGTCGAGATCATCGACTTCCTCCACAACCCGCAGAAATACACCGCCATCGGCGCGAAGCTCCCGAAGGGCGCGCTTCTGGTCGGCTCTCCCGGTACCGGCAAGACGCTGCTGGCAAAGGCGGTCGCAGGCGAGGCGAACGTGCCGTTCTTCTCAATCTCAGGCTCCGACTTTGTGGAAATGTTCGTCGGCGTCGGTGCAAGCCGCGTCAGAGACCTGTTCCAGCAGGCGGCAAAGGTTGCCCCCGCGATCATCTTTATCGACGAAATCGACGCCATCGGCAGAACCAGAGACTCCAAGTTCGGCGGAAACGACGAGCGTGAGCAGACCTTAAACCAGCTGCTTGCCGAGATCGACGGCTTTGACTCGAGCAAGGGCGTCGTCATTCTCGCCGCAACCAACCGCCCCGAGATTCTCGACAAGGCGCTGCTGCGCGCGGGGCGCTTTGACCGGCGCATCATCGTCGACCGCCCGAATCTGCAGGGCAGATATCAGACGCTGCGCGTCCACACGAAAAACATCAAGCTCGCCGAGGACGTCGATCTTCATAAAATCGCCCAGGCGACGGCTGGTGCGGTCGGCGCAGACCTTGCAAATCTCGTCAACGAAGCGGCGCTTCGCGCCGTGCGGCAGGGACGCAAGGCGGTCAACCAGCAGGACCTTCTCGTTTCCTTTGAGGTCGTCATCGCCGGCACCGAGAAAAAGGGCACCGTGCTGACCGACATGGAAAAGCGCATCGTCTCTTATCATGAGGTCGGTCACGCACTGGTCGCGGCGCTGCAGAAGCACACGCAGCCGGTCTCCAAAATCACCATCGTCCCCCACACCTCCGGCGCGCTCGGCTATACGATGCAGACGCCCGAGGAGGAAAAGTTCCTGTCCAGCCGTGAGGAGCTGATCGTCGAGCTGCAGACGCTTCTGGGCGGCAGAGCCGCCGAGCAGATCGTCTTCGGCATCGCAACGACCGGCGCGTCCAACGACATCGAGCGCGCAACCGAGCTTGCCCGCAAGATGGTCACGCAGTACGGCATGAGCGAGAAGTTCGGGCTCATGGCGCTTTCCACCGTCTCCAATCAGTATCTCGACGGCAGCACCATGATGAACTGCGCCGACGAAACCGCCTATGCCGCCGACTCTGAGATTCAGAAGCTGCTTGAAAGCTGCTATGAGCAGGCGAAGGCAATTCTGCGCGCACACCGCGAGCTTCTCGACGAGGTGGCGCTCTACCTTCTGCAGAAGGAAACCATCACCGGCGATGAGCTGATGACCTATGTGAACGCCGAGTCCAGACGTCTGCAGGCGCCGGAAGCATCGGAAGACAATGCGGCAGAAGAAGCCGCCTCCGAGACCTCCGGCAGCGAGGCTTCTGCGCAAGACGCGCCCCCGCAGGACGTGTGACCCAATTTCCAGTTTCCGTCCGCGCAGCAGTTTTTTGCTGCGCGGATTTTTCCGGGCTTTCAATTTTATTTCCAGTTTTCACGCCTCAGAAAATTCGAAGGAGGAGAAAAATTTGTTTGATTTTTTATTTTTAAGCGCCGCCGAGCCGCTTGCTGCGCAGGTCGCCGGAGAGCTGGCGGAAAATGCGACGCAGACAAAATCTGTCATTGAAAAATTTTTTGATACATTTTCTTTCGCCAAACTGGTCTCCGCAGCTATCTTACTGGTGATATGTATTGTATGCATAAAAATCCTGCTCAAGGCGACTGAAAAAATGCTCAAATCGTCCAAACTGGACTGTAGCTGCCACACCCTCATCCGCTCGACGGTCAAGATCGTGCTGGTGTTTCTGGCAATCATGCTGCTGGCAGGCACGCTCGGCATCGACACCTCGTCGCTGCTCGCCATTCTGAGCGTTGCAGGTCTCGCCGTTTCGCTCTCCATTCAGGACTCGCTTTCCAATCTTGCCAGCGCCGTCGTTTTACTTACCACGCGCCCGTTCAAAGTCGGCGATTTCATTGAGGTCGGCGGAAAATCCGGAACGGTGCGGCAGATCGGAGTCTTCTACACCCAAATTGCCACGCTGGACAACCAGCTGGTTTATCTTCCCAACAGCCATATCACCTCCGCCGAGATTACAAACGTCACCGGAAGCGAGCTTCGGCGCATCGACCTGACCGTACAGGCAAGCTACGACGCCGCGCCAGAGACGGTCAAAGCCGCCCTTGTGCGCGCGGCGCAGCATCCGAAGCGCGTGGAAAAAGAGCCGGTCTTTGCCCGTCTCAGCGCCTACGGCGACAGCGCCGTCAGCTACACGCTGCGCCTGTGGACCGCGGGCAGCGACTATTGGGACGTGTACTATGACGTCCTTGAGGCGGTGGGTCGCGAGTTCAGGGAGTCTAACATAGAAATGACATACCCGCATATCAACATTCATATGGATTCGTAACCTTAACTGCCTCCGGCTGGAAGTTGCCGGGGGCAGTTTTCTTTGGTTTTTTCGGGGTATTATATCATTTTTCTGAAAAACGCTCCCAAATAATACATTAAGAAAATATCGATAAAACTGCACCGCTTGAGTTGACAATCTTCGTGCAACTTGTTAGAATAGGATTAAGCTGTAATGGG
>CALERM010000245.1 GCA_937907715.1 uncultured Clostridia bacterium | reverse complement strand
CACATCACGGAAATCATCGACAGCCGCTTTGTCGAATATGTCGGCATCGAAACGTTCGTCTTTCTGTGCAAGGCGCTTTTCGAGGGTGCGGAAAAGCTCTATGAGCTGCGCTACACCGTCCGGACTCACCGCTGGACGCTGTTCCGGGAGGTCTACTGATGGCAGAGCCTGTCTGGTTTCATATCGACGTCAACAGCGCGTTTCTGTCCTGGACCGCCGCGTACCGCACGCTTGTTGAGGGGCGAATGCCCGATCTGCGCGAGATTCCGTCGGTCATTGCGAACGATAAAAATCTTCGCACGAGCATCGTGCTGGCAAAAAGCACGCCCGCGAAAAAATACGGCGTCAAAACCGGAGAGCCGCTCGGCATGGCGCGCGACAAATGCCCGAACCTCGTCGTAGCGGAGCCGGATTATGCGCTGTATGTCTCCTCCTCGCGCCGCCTGATGGCGCTTTTGCGGGAGGTCTCCCCGGTCGTCGAGCAATACTCGATCGACGAAGCGTGGGTCGACATGACGGGCACCGAGGGACTTTACGGTCCTCCCGTGCTGGCGGCGCAGCATCTGCGCGACCGGATTTTCAGCACCCTCGGCTTCACGGTCAACATCGGCGTCTCCTGCAACAAGCTTCTGGCAAAGATGGCGGGCGAGCTGGAAAAGCCCAACAAGGTCATCACGCTCTTTCCCCGGGAGCTGGAGCAAAAGCTCTGGCATCTTCCGGTGGGCGAGCTGTTCATGGTCGGGCGCGCCACCTCCGCCCGCCTCACCGCTATGGGCATCCGCACCATCGGAGATCTGGCGCACGCAGACCCTGCGTTTCTGACGCGGAAGCTCGGCAAACAGGGCGGCATGATCTGGCAGTTTGCCAACGGAAAAGACGCTGGCGTCATATCGAGCGCGCCCGCGCCAAACAAGGGCTACAGCAACGCCGTGACTACGCCGCGCGACGTGACGGATTTTACCTATGCCGATCAGGTGCTGCTGTCTCTTTGCGAGACGGTCGGCGCGCGGCTGCGCAGAGACGAGCAGGCGGGCTCGTGCCTGACGGTGCATCTGCGCTCGAGCGGCTTTGAAAACTGGTCGCACCAGAAGCAGCTTGCCAGCGCAACCAACGTCACGCAGGAGCTTTACCATGCCGCACGGGAGCTGCTGCGCGCAATGTGGGACGGAAAGACGCCCCTTCGACAGCTCGGCATCCAAATCACGCGCCTGATGGACACCGGCGTGCGGCAGGTAAGCCTGTTCGACGCGGCGGATTATGAAAAGCTCTCGAAGCTCGACAAAACAGTCGACGCGCTGCGGGAAAAATACGGCGAGCAGGCGCTGTTCCGCGCGGCGTTTCTGTCCGGCGATACGCCCAATCTGGCAGGCGGACTCAGCAAGCACCGCCGCACCGGCATCACCAAGCCCGTCGACGAGCCCGAGCAGTACGTGCTTGCGCATTTAAAAGACGGAAAAATCAAACTTTAAGCGGCTGCTCCCAGAAGGAAGCAGCCGCTTTTTCTTACTTTGCGATATTCCAGATGATCGTTGCAAGCAGCTCGGTGATTTTCTCCATGTCCTCGACGGGGACATACTCGAATCTGCCGTGGAAATTCTCGCCGCCGGCGCAGAGGTTCGGACACGGCAGTCCCTCGAACGAAAGCCGCGCGCCGTCTGTGCCGCCGCGAATCGGCTGCACCTTCGGGGTGATGCCCAGCTCCAGCATCGCGCTTTTTGCCTGCTCGACAAGGAACATACAGGGTTCGATTTTTTCGCGCATGTTGAAATAGCTGTCGCGGATGGTGATCGTTACAGTTCCCTTCCCGTGGCGTCTGTCGATCTCCTGCGCCGCCTTTTTCAAAACCTCCTTGCGCGCTTCAAATTTCTGCCGGTCGTGGTCGCGGATGATATACGAGAGCTTCGCACGCTCCACCTCGCCCTCCATGCCGGTCAGATGGAAAAAGCCCTCGTAGCCGTCGGTAAAATACGGCGTTTCCAGCGCCGGAAGCAGCGACGCAAACTCCATGGCGACCAGACCGGCGTTCACCATCTTTCCATACGCGGAGCCCGGGTGGATGGAAAGCCCTGTAATTTCGACCAACGCCGACGCGGCGTTGAAGTTTTCATATTCCAGCTCGCCGATTGCCCCGCCGTCTACCGTGTAGGCATAGTCCGCGCCGAAGCCCCTGACGTCAAACAGGTCCGCGCCCTCGCCGATTTCCTCGTCCGGCGTGAAGGCGATTTTCACCGTACCGTGCGGGCGGTCGGAGGTCAGAAGCTTCTCCGCTGCGGACAGAATCTCCGCCACGCCCGCCTTGTCGTCTGCGCCGAGCAGCGTCGTGCCGTCGGTTACAATCAGGCGCTTGCCGATGTGTTTCTGTAAAGAATCATAGTCCCGCGGCGAAAGGACAATGCCCTGCGCCTCGTTGAGAACGATGTCTCCGCCGTCGTAGGCTTCCGTGATTCTCGCATGGATCGGACCGCCGGGCGCGTCCGGCGAGGTATCCATGTGCGCAATCAGCCCGTAGACCGGAAGGTCTTTTTCGCAGTTGGCGGGAATCGTGCCGTAGACGTAGCCGGCTTCGTCCATGTGCGCGTCGCGGATGCCGAGCGAAAGCATCTGCCGGACCAGCTCCTCTCCCAGCGCCTTCTGGTTTGGCGTGGACGGGTGCTGTCCGCTTGTCTCGCTGGAGGTTGTATCAAAGCTGACAAGCTTCAAAAATCGTTCGATGACCGTCATGAAAACCGTCTCCTTTTGTTTTTGTTCTCCCCTATTTTACCGTTCAAAGCTGCAAAAAGCAAGGAAAACCCGGCGCAGCTTTCCTGCACTGCGCCGGACCCTGCATTACGCCTCGGGCTCTTCCTTCTTTTCAAACTCGGCGGCAACCTGCTCCAGAAGCTCCCGGATGGGCAGATGCTGCGGACAGACCTGCTCACATGCGCCGCACCTGACGCAGTCGGACGCCTTGCCATGGCTTGCAGTATGCAGACGGTAGTAGTAATCCGCGCCCCAGTCGTTATAAAGCTTTTTGGTATTCATCGCAGCAAAAAGATCAGGAATTGAAATGTGCTGCGGACATCCGTCGGTGCAGTAACGGCAGGCGGTGCAGGCAATCAGGTGCATGGAGCGGAAAATGTCCTGCACTTTATGAACTGCCTCCATTTCCGCGTCATTCAGCGGCTGGAAGTTCTGCATGAAGCTGATGTTGTCTTTCATCTGTTCGAGATCGCTCATGCCGGACAGGACCATCAGAATGCCCGGGAAGCCTGCGGCGAAGCGGATGGCGTAGCTGGCGGGGCTGCCGCCGTGCAGGTCCTCAAAGACCTTTTTTGCTGCGTCCGGGAGCTTGACCAGATTTCCGCCCTTGACCGGCTCCATGACGATAACGGGTTTTGCATGCTTGCGGCAGACTTCGTAGCACTTGCGGCTCTGGACCGCAGGGTCGTCGAAGTCGACGTAGTTGAGCTGAATCTGCACCACCTCGATCTGCGGATACTCGCGCAGGATTTCATCCAGCACCTCCGCCCGGTCGTGAAAGGAAATGCCGACATGGCGGATTTTCCCCTCCTTTTTCAGCTCGAACGCCGTCTCATAGGCGCGGCACGCCTTGAAGTGTTTGAAAATCTCTGCGCTTTGGGCGTGCATCAGGTAAAAATCGAAATAATCTACGCCGCAGATTTCCAGCTGGCTTTCAAAAAAAAGGCGGATATCCTCCTCCTTTTTGAAATATGCCATCGTCAGCTTGTCAGTCAGAATGAACCGGTCTCTCGGATAGCGGCTGGTGAGGCAGGTTTTGATTGCCTGTTCGCTCTTGCCCTGTAAATAGCCGTGGGCGGTATCAAAATAGTTGAAGCCTGCGTCCAGGAACGTGTCGACCATCCGGCTGGTCTGTTCGATGTCCACCTCGCCGTCCTTCATCGGAAGGCGCATGTAGCCGAAGCCGAAATTCTTCTTGATTCTGTCCATCTGGGATACCCCTTTCCGGTATGATTACGCTCAGCGGGAGAGATAACTGTCGCAGACAGCCTGTGCCTCGCGGGCGGTGCGTTCCTCGTCGATGGTAACAAGTCGCCCGTCTTTGACGGTAACGCGC
>CALERM010000244.1 GCA_937907715.1 uncultured Clostridia bacterium | reverse complement strand
TGCGCTGTAAACAACAAAGAATGTACGAAGGGTTTCTTACAGATGCTTCATGGAGTCGGCGAGGAGCTTCTTTTCGCGGGCAACCTGACGGTAGTAGTCAATGGCAAGAGAGCCGAACAGCAGCACGCCGCGCGCCACATACTGCCAGTACTGCGAGACGCCGATCATGTTCAGTCCCGAGTTGAACGCCTGCACCAGAAGCACGCCCAGCACAACGCTTGGAATCGAGCCCACGCCGCCGACCATCGAAACGCCGCCGAGGTTTGCCGCGGTGATGGCGTCAAAGTGGATGTTGGCGTTGGACGCGGGGTTGCCGGAATTCATACGACCGGCGAGGATGATGCCTGCCATTGCCGCGAAGACGGAGGTCATGACGTAGCAGAGGATCTTGATCTTCGTGGAGTTGATACCGGCGAGACGCGCAGCCTCCGCGTTGCCGCCGATGGCAAAGATGCTGCGACCGAACTTGGTTTTCGCCAGAATGTAGCCGAAGATGATGAACAGGACGAACATCAGATAGACCGTGTACGGAATGCCAAACAGGCGGTTCTTGCAGAACGCGGAAAGTCCCTTGTCACTCAGAACCAGCGGCTTGCCGTTGCAGATCAGGAACGCCACGCCCTTCCACAGCGACTGGCTGACCAGCGTTGCGATAAAGGGAACGAGCTTTAATTTCGTGACCATCAGACCGTTGAGCAGACCTGCAAACGCCGCGATCAGAAGCGCGATCAGGCAAAGAACAACCCAGCTGAGTCCGGTGTTGAGAAGACCCCACGCGACAAACACGCTGCACGCCGCCGCAACCGCGCCGGCAGACAGGTCCGTGCCGCCGGTCATCATAAGAAACGTGATGCCGATGGAGGTCAAGCCGATCTGGACAGACGCAATGAGGATGTTGACGAAGTTTGCGCCCGTGAAGAAGTTTTTATTGATTGCCGTGAAGATCACCGTGATAATCATCATCACGATAATCAGAATCAGCGAGTTCGCTGAAATAGGAAGCTTGATTTGTTTACGATTCATGCGCATAGTCCTCCATCATTGCCATAGTCAGCAGCTTTTCTTCCGTCGCTTCGCTTGCCGGAATCTCACCGGAAATGCGGCGACCCTTCATGACGATGATCCGGTCGGAAAGACCGATTACCTCCGACATTTCCGAGGAGATCAGAATCACCGCGATGCCCTCCCTGGCAAAGTCACAGATCATTTCATAAAATTCCGCTTTCGCGCCGATGTCGATGCCCTTGGTCGGCTCGTCGAGAATCAGGACACGCGGCTTGTTTGCCAGCCACCGTGCGACAATTGCCTTCTGCTGGTTGCCGCCGGACAACTCCACAATTGCTTTTTCCAGATTCGGCGTTTTGATGTTGAACTGCTTTTTGCCGTTCTCGGCAATCTCGCGCGCCAGCTTGCTGTTGATGTGTCCCAAAAAGCCCGTGAGCCTGTCCAGAGAGCCGATGGTGATGTTGTCGCCGACGCTCAGGCGCGGGATAATGCCCTGCAGCTTCCGGTCCTCCGGCACCATCACCACGCCGCGCACAATTGCATCGTGCGGCGAATGGCATTTGAAGGGCTTTCCGTCGAGGAAAACCTCGCCGCCCGTCATGGGATCTGCACCCGTAATCGCGCGGACAAGCTCGGTGCGCCCTGCGCCGACCAGACCCGAGAAGCCCAGCACTTCGCCCGCACGGACCGAGAAGCTTGTCTTCTTTAAGAACGGAGACTCGACGTCTCTTGCCTCCAGGACAACATCGCCGATGGTTTTGGTCTTATCCAGGCTGCTGAAAATGTCGCCGAGGTCACGACCGACCATCTTCTGAATGAGCTGCGCGTCGGTGATTTCATCGACGCGGGAGTCTCCCACGTAGCAGCCGTCCTTGAAGATTGCCACACGGTCTGCGATCTGGCGGATTTCCGCCATGCGGTGCGAGACGTAAATGACAACCTTTCCCTCGCTCTTGAGCTTGCGGATGATATGGAAGAGGCTGTCGATCTCGGCGTCGGAAAGGCTCGCAGTCGGCTCGTCGAAGGCGATCATCTTGAGGTTCTCGCGGCTGTACGCCTTCATGATCTCGACCATCTGCTGATAGGCGATGCTCAGGTCCTTGACCTTGTCGGTCGACTTGATGTTCAGACCGAAGTCGTCAATGATTTTCTGCGCCTTTTCGTGCAGCTCTTTGGTTTTGATCTTTCCGAGCGCGCCGGTCGGAAGACGACCGAGGTAAATGTTCTCGCCGACGGTGAGCTGCAGCATGATCTGCCGCTCCTGATAAATCACGCCGATGCCGGCAGCGACCGCCTCGGCAGGGCTGTTGAAGTGGCACGGCTGACCGTTGACAAGATATTCGCCGCTGGTCTGCTGGTAGTCGCCGTTTAGAATTTTCAAAAGAGTCGACTTGCCGGCGCCGTTCTCCCCCATCAGGGCTAAGACCTCGCCGCCATTTGCCGTAAAGCTGATGTTGTCGAGAGCTTTCACGCCGGGAAAGTACTTGGTGATGTTTTTGAACTCAATTCTGTTTTCCATGTTCCTCCCCCTGAAAAGTTGATTGCTGAGAGAAGAAGACGGCGCTGCGCGGCATACGCTCTGCCGCTCGCGGCTTTGGGCAATAGCACCGGAAGGAACTCTGCCTGCCTTACATTCTCTGTGTCCATTATAAAATTTTTTCCCGGAAGGGCGCAAGACAAAATTCTATGTAAACTACGCACACATTTTTGCAACACACACATTGTGTTTTTGATGAACTTCACAAAAAATGCTGCGTCTCATTGGTGATAATGCTGAGCGCACGTCAGATCAGCGCCGGATGCGAAGCCTATTGCCCGCAAAGCTCCAGAAGCAGCTTCTGCAGCCCGTATTCGTATTCCGCCGTCCACGGGTTTTCCAGCTCCCCGCGCGCCATCGCCGCAAAATCGAGAAACATTGCGTCGTAGCGCCCCGGAAGAAAGCCTGGGAAAACGCCGGTGCTGTAATCGTAATAGGGATCGCTCTCGCCGTCCTTTGCCCAGGAAACGCGCATGACAGTCGGCGTTTCGAGCGGCTGGATTTTAACTGTGCCTTTCGTGCCGACGACCTTGAGCATCCGGTCTGCGTAGCCGTTCGGCTCAACGCCGCTTGAGCGGATGGTAGCCGCACCATTGGGATAATCCAGAACGGCAAGGCAGGAATCGAGTGCGCCGCCGTCTGCAAAGCCGGATGAGCGATTCCACGCCTGTGCCGAAAGAGGCTGCCCCAGCAGCTGATAGATCATATCGAGGCTGTGACAGCCGAGGAAAAACAGCATTCCGCCCGGAAACTGCCGCAGCCAGTTTTTCTTTTCCTCGTTATATTGGACGCTGAACGTTGCGTCGATGCCGGTGATTGTGCCGAGCGCTCCGGATCGGACTGCGCGCCGGACATACTGCATCGCCGGATTCCAGCGGTACATGTAGCCCATCTGAAACGTCAGATGCTTTTCTGCCGCTGTGTCCAGAAGCCGCCGGAACGCGGCAAGATCAGTGCCGCCGGGCTTGTCAAGATGTACGTGCAGCCCCCGGTCCAGACATTTCTGCGCGTCAGAAACGCTGCGCAGTTCAAAGCCCTCGCAGAACGCCGCGTCGATATCCTCGCGCGTGAGAACCTCGTCCTCTGTGAGCCATGGAAGACCTGCGTATTCATCCTTTCCGCCGAACACCCGGCGCGCCGTTTCGTCCGGCTCGCACACGCCGACGATTTCAAAGACGTCCGGATACCGGCGAAGCATCTGCATGGCAAAAACGCTGTGATCGTGCGCGATCCCATAATGCGCCACACGAAGCTTCTTCATTTTGCGCCGCCTCCTTCTCCGGTCCAGTCCCAGACCACGCCGATCGGGAAACCCTTCCCCGCAACCAGCCGCGCATAGACCTGCGGGCAGTCCTCGGGCGGATGCACCTCGTGAATGACTCCGGCGAGATTGAGCGTTCCGGCGTGCAGCAGGCGCAGCGCCGCAAGGCAGTCGTCCTGCGTGGTCCACCAGCCGTGGGAGGACTCATGCTCCGGGCGTGCTCTGGTGTGCGCGCCGATGAGCGTGATGCCGGGCCAGTGGACATCGTTATAAAAGTTGACCGTCGTCGGCACCCTTGTGCAGCCGAGCAGCGCCACGCGCCCGAAGCGCGCCGTACACAAAAGCGCTGTATTGAGTGCATCCGGATTGCCCGTCACCTCGACCACGCAGTTCGCCCCGTGCCCTTCCGTGACCGCCTTTACCTTTTCCGCAAGCGCCGGGTCAGCGGGGTCAAAGGCAAAGTTTGCGCCCAGGCTCATTGCAAGCTTTCGCCGCTCTTCAGAAAAATCCACGGCAATGACCGGCTGCGCGCCGCCGATGCGTGCATACTGAGCCGCCAGCTGCCCCAGAAGCCCCAGCCCCACGACCAGGCAGCTCTCGCCGATTTCCAGTCCTGTTTTGCGGATTGCCGCGAGAGAAAAAGCGGAAATGAAGGCAAGCGCCGCGTCCTTGAGATCGATATCGTCATACAGAATCGGAATGACGTTTTCGCGCGGATATACATTATATTGCTGATGCTGCCCCCAGACGCCGAGCACGCGGTCTCCGGGCTTGAGATCCGTCACGCCTTCGCCGACAGAGTCGACAATGCCGCTGACGCTGTAGCCGAGGATGCGCGGCCAGGGCTTGAGATTGCCGCGCGCGCCGCCGCAGTTGGGGTCTCCGGTAATATTGGCGCGCTCGGTTCCGGCGCTCAGCGCGCTGTAGCAGGTGCGCACGCACACGGTTCCGGGCGTTATCTCCGGACGCGGCACATCCAGAAGCTCTGCGGTGTTGACCTTTGTAAACGCAATCTGCTTCATAGAGCTTCACCTTCTTCCCGGACAATCAGAACCATCTTGCCCGCGCTTCTGCCGGAGCGCATTTCCTCATGCGCCTGCTCTGCCTGCGCCATCGGGAAGATTTTGTGGATGGTCGGGCGGACCTCGCCGCTTTCGACCTTCGGCCAGAGAATCTCGGTCATCTCGGACAGAAGCTGCTTTTTCTGCGCCGGTGTGCGGCTGCGAAGATTCGTGCCGATCAGGCGCGTGCGCCGGGCGTACATGCTGCGCATGTTGACGGTTGTAAAATCGTCCGCCAGCGTCGCGATCATAATCCAGCGCCCGTCGAAGTTCATATACGGCAGGCACTCGCCGACGGTTTCACCGCCAAGGCAGTCAATCGTAATATCAACGCCGCGTCCGGCGTCCAGCTCGGCTTTCATGACGTCCTTCAACGACTGCCGCGAGGTATTGACCACGAGGTCCGCCGGAAGATGCCGGATCTTCTGCTCCAGGTCGTCGTTCATGACCGTCGTCATGACGCGCGCGCCGAACGCCTTTGCCATCGGGATAATGACGCTGGCAAGTCCGCTCGCGCCAGCCTGCATGAGAAGCGTATCGCCCGGCTTGATCTTTCCCTCCATGCATAAAAACAGATACGCTGCGCCGTAGACCTCGGGAAGCGCCGCCGCCTGCGCAAGGCTGAGTCCCTTCGGAACGGGCATCAGGAGTCCTTCCGGAACTGCCGCATACTCGGCGTAGCCGCCGCTTCCGAGAAGCGCGCAGACCTTATCTCCCACGTGCCACTTTCCCTCCTGCCGGACGGCGTCTCCGACCGCCTCAATCACACCCGTAGCCTCCAGCCCGAACCAGTCCGGCCAGCCGGGCGGCGGCGGATACTGCCCCGCGCGCTGCAGTAGGTCTGCGCGGTTGACACCGGCTGCGTAGATTTTCAGCAGCACCTCGTCTTCTTTGATCTGCGGCATGGAAACCTCGGACCAGCGAAGCGCGCCGTCCGGTCCCTGTAACATTGCATACATACACGTTTCACCTCATCATTTATTTGACTGTGTCTTCTCCTGCGCAAAAACGGCAGGCTCCGCCACGGGCGCATTTCTTGTGGGTTTCTTGGAAAAATCGGAATATTCCTGATTATTTCTGCAAAATCCTTGCGTTTTTAGCGCCCGTGTGCTACAGTATGCCTGTGCTGTATATCAAACATTGTATACCGGAGCGTCCGTTATTCCTATGGATGTTTTGGACGAAAACATGTATGAAACGGAAAGAATGCCATGTCCTTTACTTTTGATCTGCGTGCGCCGCGGCAGGTTGTCGCCGCAAACGCGCACTATTATAAGCTCCCGACCGCCGAGCGCTACATCGACAGAGTCCTGCCGCAGCACGACCTGATTTATCTGATCGACGGCAGCTGGAGCATCACGGAAAACGAAACGGAATACGCCCTGCAAAAAGGCGACGTTCTGCTGCTTGCCGCGGGAAGGCACCATTATACCCGCCTTCCGTGCAGCGCAGGAACAAGAACCTTCTGCGTCCATGTGACCTGCGCGCCGGGAGACTGCGCAGAAAATGCCGAAGGTCTGTGCCTTCCGACGCTGCTGCCGATGTCCGGCTCGGCGCGGATTCACGGATATTTTGAAGATCTGGTGCAGACCTTCTGGCTGGACAGCCCCTACAAGCAGGAGCGAATGCAGGCGCTTTTGTGTCTGCTGTTTCTCGAACTCGACCGCGAGCAGCACCGGCAGGCGCCGAAGAGCGGCGATCTTGCCGCGCGCGCCATTGAGATTATCACCGCAACGCCCCATAAGCGCTACCCGGCAAAGGAAATTGCCGATATGCTCTATGTCAGCACGCGCACGCTCGATAATGCCATGCACAAAAAGGTCGGCATGCCGTTTTATGCCTATCAGAAAAGCCGCAAGCTCGAAATGGTTGCGTCCCAGCTGATCATGGAGCCGGATCTTCGCTTGCAGGAAATTGCCACCGCCTACGGCTTTCACGACGAATTTCACATGAGCAAGGCGTTCAAACAGAAATACGGCGTCTCGCCGCAGCAATACCGCAGGTCCCATTCTGCAAAGCGGTCCCCGGAAGACGAAGAAACATAGAAAGAGCCGGACCTCGGAGCATTTCCAAGGTCCGGCTCTTTGCTTTTCAGGATCAATCTCTGCCCTGTGTCATCTGCGGCAGATACTTTTCCACCAAACGCAGCAGCTCTGCGCGGTTTTCCGCCTTGCAGATGCCGATCATTTTGCGCATGCGGTATTTGACGGTGCTGACGTTGGCAAAGCAGTGTTCAGCGATGTCCTCATATGCCTGTCCGGCGAGTGCCAGACGCAGAATCTCATTGTCCAGCTCGTCGCATTCGTTCAGAAGCTGCTCCATGCATAGCATCTCCGTCAGCTCCTGGTCGGTATAGAACGCATCCGCCGCCTGCGGGAAATGCGGCGCGGCAGACGCGCCCTGCGCCGGAGCGGGCTTCGGAAGCTCGTGCAGCGCGCTGATGTCCCATCGGATAGACATGACGATGTTCGACAGAAACGGATTTTTGCGCAGCGTATCGAGAAGCGTCACGGCGGCCTTTCCGTATTCTTCGAAGTTCACGCGGATAGAGACGATATACTGCTCATAAAACTTCGTCAGCCGCGTCTCGGCGCAGCCGATGATTGAAAGCCTCGTCAGCTCCTCCGGCGCGCGCTCGGAGAGCTTGCGGACAAGTGAAATCGCAGCAAAGTCGTTCGCGCAGATCACGGCGTCATAGCTGCGGCTTTTGGCAATAAACGACTGAAAGCAGTTTTCCAGCGATCCGTCGTTGAGAAAAATATCGCTGTCGGGCGCATGTGCAGCAAGCAGGAAGCCGCTTTTGCGGCTGGCATCTCCGACAGAGCGCGGATTGACGCCGTACATTGCCACGCGCTGCTTTTCGAGCCGGCGCAGCTGGTCGATGACGTATTTCATTGACCCCACAGTGTCCGAACAGACCATTGAACAGTTGATCGACAGCTGGTCGCGCGTCTGGTTACTGAGCAGAATCGGGTATGCGCCCGCGCGCTCGGCAAGGGCGAGGCTTGCCGTAATCCAGCCGCTGCCGGAGCCGATGATATAGACAGAATCGCCCTCGCGCACTTCACCTGAAAGCTCCTGCGCCGACGAGACGAACCGGAACGCCGCGCGCTTGAGCTTCAGCTCGGAGACCAGCCCCCGTACCAGACTCTGGCACCAGACGCTTTTGGCGTAGTTCGGATCTTCAAAAATCAGGATCATACCGTACCTCTTTCCAGCAGTCGCTTCCGTCAATTTGTGTTTTCATCTATATTATACAAAATCTGCACCAGAAAACAAGCGTTTTGCTGGAAAGGCAGTACAACTTTCTGTTCAAAAAACACGAACTTTTTTGGCTTGTCTGAAAAAGCAGTCTGCTCTACAATCAAAGCATCAGGAAAAACTTGCACACGTGCGGCAAGCACAGGAGGAAACGTATGAAACATACTGTTACGCTGACCAGAGCGCAGGAAAACATTCCAACCTATATTCCCACCCCCCCCATCGCCCTTCCGATGTTCTTTGAGAAAAAGCCCTATCAGGGCGCGACCGGAAGACTCTACCCGCTTCCCTACTCGGACGGTATTACCGATGAAAAAAAGGACGTCAGCTACGAGGTCTACACGCTGGAAAACGAATACATCCAGACAAAAATCCTGCCTGCCATCGGCGGCAAGATTCTATCCGGCTATGACAAGGTCGGAAGCTATGATTTTATCTACCGCAATCATGTGATCAAGCCCGCACTGGTGGGTCTTGCCGGCGCGTGGATTTCCGGCGGCATTGAATTCAACTGGCCGCAGCACCACCGCCCGACGACGTTTATGCCCGTCGAGGCAAGCGCCGAGGAAAACGCCGACGGCAGCAAGACCGTCTGGGTCGGCGAGGTCGAGCCGTTCAACCGCCAGAAGGGCATGGTCGGCATCACGGTAGAACCCGGACGCAGCTACATTAAAGCAAAGGTCCGCGTCTATAACCGCACAAATCAGGCGCAGCTTTTCATGTGGTGGGCAAACCTTGCGGTTTCCGTCAACAACGACTACCGCACCGTCTTCCCGCCCGATGTCGAGTGGGCGAACGACCACGACCGCAGAGCCGTGATCAGCTGGCCGATTGCAAAGGGGATCTATCACACCGCGCGCCCGTTCAACTACGGCGATGGCACCGACCTTTCGCGCTACGACTCGGTCAAGATTCCGTCCTCGTTCATGGTCTCGCAGGGGCAGTCCGACATGGATTTCCTCGCCGGCTACGACGGCGGCATCCAGAAGGGTATCGCAACGGTCGCAAACCACCATATCTCCCCGGGCAAGAAGCTCTGGACCTGGGGTCACGGGGATTTCGGCGACATGTGGTGCTCGAACCTGACCGACAACGATGGACCCTACATTGAGCTGATGACCGGCGTCTATACCGACAACCAGCCGGACTTCACGTGGCTGGCTCCCTTTGAGTCGCGTGAGTTTGAGCAGTACTGGTACCCCGTGCGCGACATCGGCGACGTCAAAAATGCGAGCATCGACGCCTGCATGAATTTCGAGCAGCGCGGCGAAAACGCCTACGTCGGCTTCAATGTCACCGGCTCCTTCCCGAACGCTGTGATTACGGTCCGCGATGGCGGGACGGTCCTGTTCACCGAGACCTGCGACATGGCGCCGGAGAAGACCTGGAGCCGTGAGCTTGCGCTGGACGGTCATGCGTTCAAAAACCTGACGGCGGAGCTTCGCAGCGAAACCGGCAAGCTGCTTGTTTCCTACACGCCCTATATGCGCGGGCAGAAGCAGCCCATCGAGCCGCGCAAGCCGGTCAAGCGCCCGTCGGAGTACGACAGCATCGAAGAGCTGTTCATCAATGCTCTGCATCTCGAGCAGTACAAGCAGCACAATTATGACGCGCGCGACTATTACCGCGAGGCGCTGCGCCGCGACCCGGGCGATATCCGCTGCAACACGGCGATGGGACGCCTCGCGCTCAAGGACGGAAAGTTTGAAGACTGCATCGCCTTCTGCGACAAGGCAATTGAGCGCCTGACGAGCCGCAACCAGCACCCGATGGACACCGAGAGCTTCTATCTCAAGGGTCTGGCGCTTCAGTATCTCGGAAAGCTCGAAAAAGCATATGACGCGCTCTACCGCGCCGCATGGAACAATGGCTATGCAGCGGGCGCTTACTACCAGCTTGCCACCATCGATGCCTGCCGCAAGGACTACTGCACGGCGCTTTCGCATCTGGAAGAGGCGCTGGTTCTGGGCAGCCGCAACAGCCGCGCGGTGAATCTCAAGGCAGCGATCCTGCGCAGGCTCGGAAGACTGGATGAAGCGAAGGCACTCTCGGAGCGCGAGTCTGCGCACGATCTTCTGGACCTCTGGTCCCGCGTGGAGGCAGGCTATTTCACGGACAATACAGATGAAATCCGCGCCATGTTCGGCGAGAAGCCCGAAAACTATCTCGATGTCGTCTGTGCCTACATGGAAGCTGGCTTCTATGAAGACGCGCTGCGCCTGATTGACCTTTCCAACAGCAGCTATCCCCTGCTCGCCTATTACCGCGCGTTCCTTCTGCACAAGCTCTCCCGCGAAGAAGAAGCGCTCAAAGTCCTGAAAACCGCCGCGGCGCTCGATACCGGTCTGTGCTTCCCGGCGCGCCTCGAGGACATCGCCGTTCTGCGCTTTGCCATCGGGGAAAACCCCGCCGACGCGAACGCCTGCTATTATCTCGGCAGCCTTCTGTACGACCGCTTCCGCTATGACGAGGCAATCGCCCTCTGGGAGCAGGCAATCACGCGCAATGGCAAGCATGCAAAGGCGCTTCGCAATCTGGCGCTCGCCTATTTTGACAAGCGCGGCGACGCCGCTTCTGCGCGCGTCTGCATGGAAAAGGCGCTGGAAAATCGCCATGACCCGAGACTGCTTTTCGAGTATCAGCAGCTGCTCAAGAACATGAACGTTTCCGTGCAGGAGCGTCTGGACGTGTATGACAAATACCCCGAGCTTCTTGCCGAGCGCGACGACTGCTACCTCGACCGCATCGTCCTTCTGAGCCAGCAGGGACGCTATGAAGAGGCAATTCATGCCGCAAAGATCAAGCACTTCCACATCTACGAGGGCGGAGAAGGCAACCTCACCAAGCAGCACGCCTGGATGCATGTGCTCTATGGCAACGCGCTTGCCGCGGAAGGAAAGAATGATGCTGCGCACAAGGCGTATCTCGACGGCATCGACCTTCCCAAGTCCTACGGCGAGGCGAAGACATGGTTCAACCAGGAGGCGCACATCTACTTCTACCTCGGAAACCTTCTTGCACGCGAGGGACATCCGGACGAAGCGGCAAAGGCGTATGAAGAGGCATCCGTCCCCAAGGCGATTGTCTCCGAGCTTTCGATGTTCCGCGGGCTTGCCCTTCGCAAGCTGATGCGCTTTACCGAAGCCGAGCAGGTACTGCGCGAGATGATCGACACCGGGTCTTCGCAGATTGAAAACAGCGATCTTCGCGCCTACTATGGCGTTGGCGCACCGACGCCGATGCCGTTTGAATACGACATCGTGAAGATCAATACCGTGAGCGGTCATATTCTGCGCGCCTACGGGCTTCTGGGACTCGGACACCGCGAGCAGGCGCAGCAGGAGATCGAGGCGGCAAAGAAGCTCAGCCCCAACGATTTCCGTATCTACGCCTTCGAGCAGGTCAAAGATACGTTCTGATCAGCGCTTTTTAGACAAAGAAAGAGGAAAAACGCCCGCCGCAGTACCAATCGTACCGCGGCGGGCGGTGTCTGTATTATTTCAGCGGATAGGTCACGCCGTCGACCGTAATGGAAGAGAGCTCATTTAAATCAACCAGCCGGGAAAACAGCCAGCTGGACTTTTTTTCGCTGTCCTCTGC
>CALERM010000243.1 GCA_937907715.1 uncultured Clostridia bacterium | reverse complement strand
GGCATTCGACAAGCTGTTTTCATTTGTCGAGCAGTTCCCGCACTATTTCCTCGGCTCGAACGCAGACCTCCCCATTGTCGGCGGCAGCATTCTGGCGCATGAGCATTTCCAAGGCGGACATCACACGTTCCCGATGGAGAAGGCGGAAAAAGAGTTTGACTTTGACGTTCCGGGCTTTGCAGATGTGGATTGCTGCGTCGTAAAGTACCCAATGACGGTGCTGCGCCTGAACTCTGCGAACAAGCAGCATCTTTGTGACCTCGCGGGGAAAATTCTCTCCAAGTGGCGTGGCTATTCTGACCCCGACGCGATGATCTTCGCGGAGACCGATGGCGAGCCGCACAACACCATTACGCCAATCGCTCGCATGCGGAACGGGAAGTATGAATTGGATTTGGTCTTGCGGAACAACCTGACCACGCCGGAGCATCCGATGGGGCTTTACCATCCGCACGAAGAGCTCCACCACATCAAGAAGGAGAACATCGGTCTGATCGAGGTCATGGGTCTGGCGGTGCTGCCGGAACGCCTGAAAAAAGAAATGGCTGACCTCAAAACGGCACTGCTGAACGGCGAAGACCTTAGAACGTCGGAAACGCTTGCCAAGCACGCGGATTGGGCAGACGACTTCATGGGCAGACATCCGGAGTTCAACGCCGACAATGCCGAGGAGATCATCAAGGATGAGATCGGACAGGTTTTCGCGCAGGTGCTCGAATGTGCGGGCGTCTACAAACCGACGCCGGAGGGAAGAGAACACCTTCGCAAATTCCTCGACTGTGTCAGAGAAGGCTGAAAGAAAACGCCCCGGAAACGATGTTTCCGGGGCGTTGTGCGTGCTGAAAACGAAATGCTTACAGCTTTGCGTAGGCGCAGGCGATTCTGGAGCAGGCGCGGGCGTTGTTGTAGGCAAGCTCGAGGTTTGCCGCGAACGAGCTGCCGCCGGTCATGTCCTTGATGTGGGCAAGCAGGAACGGGGTGATTGCCTTGCCGTGGATATGCTCGGCATTTGCCTGTGCGACTGCCTGGTCGATGATTTTGTTCATGTAGTCGGGATCCATCGCGTACTGCTCGGGGATGGGGTTGCCGACGACGGCGCCGCCCTTGAGACCCACGTCCCACTTGGTCTTCATGATCTTTGCCACAGTCTCTTCATCCTGGCAGTTGTAGTCCAGCTTGTAGCCGGAGGTGCGGCAGTAGAATGCGGGCAGCTCGTCGGTGCGAAGACCAAGAACCGGCACGCCATAGGTTTCGAGGTACTCGAGCGTCAGACCGAGGTCCAGAATGCTCTTTGCGCCCGCGCAGACGACGCAGACGGGGGTGTTTGCCAGCTCCTGAAGGTCTGCGGAAATGTCCATCGTCCTTTCCGCGCCGCGATGCACGCCGCCGATGCCGCCGGTTGCGAAGAAGCGGATGCCGGCGAGGCTTGCAATGATCATGGTCGTTGCGACGGTCGTTGCGCCGGTCTGACCGGTGGCAAGATACACAGCGACATCACGGCGGCTGACCTTGCCGACGTTCTCCGCCTTGCACATGGTCAGCAGCTCTTCGTCGTTCAGACCGACCTTCAGCTTGCCGCCGATGATAGCGGTCGTTGCGGGGATGGCGCCCTCTTCGCGGACGATTTTTTCTACCTTGTGGGCAAATTCGACATTCTCCGGATATGGCATGCCGTGGCTGAGAATGGTGGATTCCAGAGCAACAACAGGCTTGCCTGCTGCAAGCGCGTCGGCGATTTCCGGTGCAACGGACAGATAATCATGCAGATTCATTGTTTGTACTCCTTTAGTATAGATTCCAGAAGCGAAATGCTCATCTGGGGGTTGATGGTTCTTTCATGACCAATGGCGGCGATACCGGCTGCCATGGCGTAGTCCATGACGGACTCGATGGGAAGCTGCTCGAGCGTCGCGTAGATCATCGCGGCGGTGAAGGCGTCGCCCGCGCCGGTGGCGTTGACCATGTGACCGCAGGGCTTGAGCCTGCGGCGCAGCATGCGCCCTTCCTGGTCCATGTATACGCACCCGTCGGTGCCGAGGCTGACGAAGATGCGGTGCAAGCCCTTGTTCAGAACCGCTTCGCAGGCGTTATACAGGCTCAGCTCGTCTTTGATTTCCTGCCCGGCGAGAATTTCAAGCTCCATGCGGTTGGGCTTGATGGTGTGGAACTTGCCGACGTAGGGGGCGAGCTTTCTGGCATAGGCAGTGGAGACGGGGTCTGCGTATACATCGGGTCCGCCCGCACAGAGATCGAGCAGGCGGCAGATTGCCTCTTCGGACAGGCTGGGATCGCAGGTCACAAGCTGCGCGCCGCGGATCAGGCTCTGCTTGGAGCTTAGATAGCTCAGCGGAAGCCCCTGCAGCACCGTCATATCGGACAGCGCCACAAACATATCGCCGTCTGCGTCGATCATGGACATGTAGGTGGACGACGCTTTCCCGTCGGCAACGTAAAAATTGGAGATGTCGATGCCCGCCGACTGGCACTCGCGGCGAATCTGGTCTGCGTACACGTCGGTGCCGACTGCGGAAATGAGCTTGACGCTCACGCCGAGGCGCGAGAGGTTTTCGCAGACATTGCGTGTCACGCCGCCGGCAGAGGTGCTCATGTGACCGGGGTTGGAGTCGTGCATGACGATGGACTTTTTGGACCGACCGTGGATATCCACGTTTGCCGCGCCTATGCCAAGGACGTATGCGCTCTCATTGACAATGTAGCCCTTGCCGAGAATGTAGCCCTTCTTTTGCAGATTGGCGATATGCACGGCGACGGAGCTGCGCGCGAGATTCAGCTTGGCGGCAAGCTCGTTCTGGGAGATGGCAGGGTTTTGCTGGATGATATGAAAAATTTCGGATTCTCGTTCTGTCATGGTTTCACCACCGGACAAAAGTTTATTTTCTAAGCATATGTTTATAATAGCACAAGAAGTCTGTTTGTCAAGAGGGGAACGCAGAAAAAATGCGTCCCGGAAAACTTTCGAATTTCCGGGACGCAGGGAAGAGGGAAAAGACGGCAAAATCAGACGTTCAGAAGCGGAAAGGAGATGTTTGCCTTAAAGAGGTCCCCGTCGACGACAAGGTTGAAGCTGCCCTTCTGGAGCCCGGTCAGGCTCTGCGCGATGGAAAGTCCGAGACCGCTGCCTTCCGTGGAGCGGGACGAGTCGCCGCGCACAAAGCGCTCCATCAGCTCGTCTGCCGTGATATCGAGGGGATAGTTGGAGATATTCTTGAAACTGATCTGCACACGCTCAGGCAGCACCTCGCTGGTGAAATACACGCGCGTGCCGGGCATGGCGTATTTGCAGATGTTGCTGAGCAGATTATCAAACACCCGCCACAGAAGCTTTCCGTCTGCGAGAATCTGCGGACTTTCCGGCGCGAGCTTTACAATCGGCTCGAGCCGGCACAGCTCAAACCGGCTCTGGTATTCGCCTGCGACCTGCGATAAAAGCACGTTCACATCAACTGCCTCCAGATGCACCGGCAGCGTGCCGCTCGAGGCTTTGGACGCCTCGACCAAGTCCTCGGTCAGCTTTTTGAGCCTTGCCGACTGCCGGTCGAGCACGGCGAGATATTCCTTCGCCTGCTCGGGCTGCACGTCCTGCTTTTTAAGAAGGTCGACGTAGTTGATGATCGAGGTCAGCGGGGTTTTGATGTCGTGCGAGACATTTGTAATCAGGTCCGTGCGGAAGCGCTCGGACCTTAATTGCTGCTGCACCGCTTTCTGCATGCCCTGGGCGATGGAGTTGAGGTTCTCGCCGTGGCTTTTCAGAACGCCGTACATGTGATTTACGTCGACGCTTGCGTTTAAGTTTCCCGCCGCGAGCGCCTCACCGCCCGCTTTGAGCTTTTGCAGGCTGACGGCAAGCAGGACCAGAAGCGGCGCTTCTGCAAGCTTTGCGATCACCCAGATCACAACGACCGCGCTGCGGCTGAACGCCGCGAGGACGAACAGCTCGGCAAGGCTTATGCCAACGAAGATCAGACCTGCCTGCCAGTAGAGCGGCAGATGGACTGCGCAGTAGGAAATGCCGGTTCCAATCGCCCGCAGCATGCGCGCAAGAAAGCGCAGGATATAGCAGATGATCGTATTTTTCCAGAATGCGCCGGATTTAAAGCGCGTTGCGAGCGTCATGAAAACGCTCATGACCAGCAGCACCGCGAAAACCAGCAGCACCGCGACGACGAAGATCGAGACGGCGATACTTGCGTTGGTCAGATCAACGCCGACGGCAAAAATACAGGCTCCGGCGGCGACGGCGAGGACGAGATACAGATCGAGCGGAATCCGGTCGACCCAGTTGAGGTGGATACCCGGAACACCATCCTTATGCCCTGCCGCGCACAGCAGGAAGACGAACAGCGCCAGACACACGGCAAACGAAACGGCGGCGACGGCAATCAGAACATGCCGGTTATCGACCAGAAGGTTCGCGTAATACGCCTCCTGATAGATATCGTCCTTCGCCGTCAGGGGGCTTCGGATGTAGCCGGTGATGGTCACGTGCTGATAGTCGAAGCGCTGATAGGAAATGTAGGCGTGAACCTCCTCCGCAGTTGTGACTTCTTCGGTGGTCGTGACGGAGTCCTGCTCGGCGTCGGCGTCCTCCGACGCGATGGGCGTGGTGGTGCGGCTGATATCGGTGATATACGAGTCGTAGATGCTGAAATTCTGCCGTTCGAGCGAGGCAAGATATTCCCGATATGCTTCCTCGGAGGCGAAGACATGGTCGTCTTCTACAACGTCGCGCCAGTTATACGACAAGTACTGCTCCTGGCTGCGCGTATACTGATAGGCTTCGTCCTGATCGGGACTCTCAAAAACGATTTTGCCGGTGTCGTCCTGCACGGTAAAAAAGAAGTTGCTGTTTTCGCGCGAGAACTGCTGTTCGTAATACGAAAGCGTCGAGCCGCTGCCGCCGGAGCTTTGCTGCAAAACGGCGGAATAATAGTCGGCGGCGGAGTTCATTGCGCTGTAGAATGCATTTCCTGCGATATGGTCCTCCGCGAACCCCTCGGGGTTGCTGTAGCCGCCCTGATCGGCAAGATACAAAACGCCGAGACCGCTGAAAAAGAGGACGATGGCAAAGACCGTCAGCAGAAGCAGCGCCGTGATCTTTGCCCAGAGCTTGCTTTGCAATTGTTTCATCTGGGGTCAGCCTCCATTTTATAGCCCTTGCCCCAGACAACCTTTAAGTACCTGGGCTCGGCGGGGTTATATTCAATTTTTTCCCGGATGTGGCGGATGTGAACCGCGAGGGCGTTGTCGGCGTTGAGCGGCAGATCGTCCCAGACCCGGCGGTAAATTTCGCTGGGGGAGAAGACCTTGCCGGGGTTCTGCATCAGAAAGCGCAGAATATCATATTCCTTGGGCGTGAGGTTCACCGTCTCGCCGTCGAGCCGCACGGCTTTTGCGTCGTCGTCCAGCTCAATGCCCCCGATGCGAAGCACGCTGGCAGTGACGCTGCCGCCGCCGAGCTGCAAAAACCTTCGCAGCTGGGATTTGACACGCGCCATGACCTCGATGGGGTTGAAGGGCTTGGTGACATAGTCGTCCGCGCCCACGGTAAGCCCCAGAATCTTGTCGCTGTCCTCGGACTTTGCCGTAAGAAGAATGACGGGGACGTTGGAAAATTCGCGCAGCCGCTGCATGGTGTGAAGACCATCCAGCCCCGGCATCATGATATCCAGCAGCACCAGATGCACCTGCTCGCGCCGGAGAATCTCCAGCGCCTGCAAGCCGTTTTCCGCGCCGAAGACATGGTAGCCCTCTGCCTGCAGATAGATCGTCAGCGCGGAAACAATGTCTTTTTCATCGTCACAGACCAGAATGTTATACATTTGTTTGTTCTCCTTGCTTTCACGTGTCTTTATCATACCGGAAATGCGCTTAAGAAACAATGCGGGAAAATCTTAAGATTTCATGAAGATCAAAGCGCGCTTGACAAAGGCGGCAAAAATCTGCAAAATAGGGGTAAGCTTTTTTTGAGGAAGGAGCATGTTTTATGAAGGTATTACTGGTCAACGGCAGCCCGCACAAAAACGGCAGCACCGACAGAGCCCTGCAGGAGGTCGCAAAGACGCTCGAAGCCGGCGGCGTGGAGACGGAAATGTTCTGGATCGGTACGGCGCCCATCGGCGGCTGCATCGGCTGCGGCGGCTGCGGCAAAACCGGCGAGTGCGTCTTCGGCGGTCCGGTCGTCGAGTTTGTCCGGAAGGCGAAGGAGGCGGACGGCTTTGTATTCGGAAGCCCGGTCCACTACGCCGCGGCGTCGGGCAATATGACATCGTTTCTGGACCGCGCGTTTTATTCGGCGGACGCGGATGTGTTCCGCTTCAAGCCGGCAGCGGTTGTGACGGCAGCGCGCCGCGGCGGCACCACGGCGGCATATGAGCAGCTGCTCAAGTACCCCGGCATCTCGCACATGCCGATTGTTTCCAGCCAGTACTGGAACATGGTTCACGGTGCAAACGCGCAGGATGTCGAGCAGGATATGGAGGGTCTTCAGACCATGCGCGCGCTCGGGCGCAATATGGCGTGGCTGCTTCACTGCATCGAGGCGGGCAGAGCCGCAGGCATCGAGCCTCCGGCGCTCGAACCGTTCCAGCGCACGAATTTCATCCGCTGAATGCGAATGCATATATACCGGGCGGCAAATGCTTCCCGGTATATTTTTGCGACGACATTACGAAAATGATGCGTATTTATACGTGTATACTGTAAAATATACAATAATAGAGCAAATATATGCAAAACGGCAGAAAAAATCCAATGTAATTTGTGCAGCTTGCGTATTGAATTTTTATGCAAAAAAATATAATATTTATCCATAAAATTTGAGACGCGGAGGCAGCACCATGAAAAAGGAAAACATCAAGAAAATCGTTCTCGCCTATTCGGGCGGTCTGGACACGTCCATCATCATTCCCTGGCTGAAGGAAAATTACAATAACCCCGAAATCATTGCTGTTGCCGCCGATGTCGGTCAGGGCGACGAGCTCGAGGGGCTGGAAGAAAAGGCGCTCAAGACCGGCGCAAGCAAGCTGATCATCGCCGACCTTGTCGATGAAATGTGCGACGAGATTATCGTCCCGTCGATCATGATGGGCGCGAAGTATGAAAAGTACCTGCTCGGTACGGCGTTTGCAAGACCCATCATCGGCAAGAAGCTCGCCGAGATTGCGCTTGCCGAGGGCGCGGACGCGATTGCCCACGGCTGCACCGGCAAAGGAAACGATCAGGTCCGCTTTGAGCTTGCCATCCAGTATTTTGCGCCCGGCATGCCGGTCATCGCGCCGTGGAGAGAGTGGAGCATCAAGTCCAGAGACGAGGAAATCGACTACGCCGAGGCACACAATGTGCCGCTGAAGATTTCCAGAGAGACCAACTACTCCAAGGATAAGAACCTCTGGCACCTGAGCCACGAGGGTCTCGACCTCGAAGACCCGGCAAATGAGCCGAACCTCGACAAGGCGAAGTTCCTGGAAATGAGCGTCTCTCCCTATCAGGCGCCCGACGTCCCCACCGAGGTTTCCATCGACTTTGAAGCGGGCGTGCCCGTTGCGGTCAACGGAGAAAAGATGAAGGTCTCCCAGATCATTGCGAAGCTCAACGAGCTGGGCGGCAAGAACGGCATCGGCATCCTCGATATCGTCGAGAACCGGCTCATCGGCATGAAGGACCACGGTATCTACGAGACCCCGGGCGGCACGATTCTCTACTTTGCCCATGAGCAGCTGGAAATGCTCACCCTTGACAAGGAGACTGCTCACATGAAGTCCAAGCTCGCCGTCGATTATGCGGACCTCATCTACAACGGCAAGTGGTTCTCCGCCCTGCAGGAGGCGCTCACCGCCTTCGCCAAAAAAGCGAACGAGAACTGCACCGGCACCGTCAAGCTCAAGCTCTACAAGGGCAACATGATCAACGCCGGCATCACCTCCCCCAACTCCCTGTATTCCGAAAACCTCGTCACCTTCGGCGAAAGCGACTTCGATCAGGCGCAGTCCGCCGGCTTCATCAACATCTGGGGGCTTCCCACGAAGGTACAGTCCCTGCTGAAGAGCGGCAAACTCTAATCTGCGCGGATCTGTTCCGCCGCAAGTGCGTTGCAGGAGGCTCGGAGTATACACGATACACCGTCGCCTCCCGCGCCTTCTTCCGGCGGAACATCTCTCGCGCAGAGAAAACGCGGCTCCGTTCCGCCGCAAGTGCGTTGCAGGAGGCTCGGAGTATACACGATACACCGTCGCCTCCCGCGCCTTCTTCCGGCGGAACATCTCTCGCGCAGAGAAAACGCGGCTCCGTTCCGCCAGAACTGCAATACAACGAAAAAACAAAAGAAATACCAGACAGCCTGCCCGGGCGGGCAGGCTGTTTTGCGAGGAATAAGCTATGAAACTTTGGGCAGGACGCTTTCAGAAACAGACCGACGAGCTGGTCAACGACTTCAACGCCTCCATCTCCTTCGACCAGCGGCTTTACAAACAGGACATCACCGGTTCCATGGCGCATGCGCAGATGCTCTGTGACTGCGGCATTCTCACGGCGCAGGACAACGAGAAAATCCAGCAGGGGCTTGCAGAGCTTCTGGCGGAGATCGAGGCGGGCAAGGTCACGTTTACCGCCGACAACGAGGATATCCACATGAACGTCGAGACGCTGCTGACCGCGAAAATCGGCGACGCCGGCAAGCGCCTGCACACGGCGAGAAGCCGGAACGATCAGGTCGCGCTCGATTTCCGGCTATATCTGCGCGAGGAAATCTCCGGCGTGATCGAAAAGCTGCTGGGGCTGGAAAAGGTCCTGTGTGAAAAGGCAAAAGCGCATACGAAAACTGTCATGCCCGGCTATACGCATTTGCAGCGGGCGCAGCCGATTACCTTTGCCCAGCATCTGCTTGCCTACGCCAGCATGTTCACACGCGACATCACAAGACTCGAGGACTGTCAGAAACGCATGAACGAGTGTCCCCTCGGCTCCGGCGCGCTTGCCGGAACGACGTATCCCATCGACCGCTTCCAGACCGCCGCGGCGCTCGGCTTTACAGGTCCGATGAAAAACTCGCTCGACGGCGTATCGGACCGAGACTACGCGCTGGAATTTTTGTCTGACGCGTCCATTCTCATGATGCACCTGAGCCGGTTCAGCGAGGAAATCATTGCCTGGTGCAGTTGGGAGTTTAAATTTGTGGAGCTGGACGATGCGTATGCCACGGGGTCTTCGATCATGCCGCAGAAGAAAAACCCGGATGTAGCAGAGCTGGTTCGCGGCAAGACGGGAAGGGTCTACGGAGACCTGATGGGGCTTCTTACTGTCATGAAGAGCCTGCCGCTGGCATACAACAAGGACATGCAGGAGGACAAGGAGCCAGTCTTCGATGCGCTCGATACGCTCAGCCAGTGCATCCCCGTGTTCGCTGCGATGGTCGACACGATGACGGTGCTGCCCGAAAACATGCGCGCGGCGGCAGGTAAGGGCTTTCTGAACGCGACTGACTGCGCTGATTATCTGACCAAAAAGGGCATGCCCTTCCGCGACGCCTACAAAATCTCGGGGCAGCTGGTGTACCTTTGTACGCAGAAGGGCTGTACGCTCGAGGATCTGTCTCTGACGGAGCTGAAAAGCCTCTCGCCGCTGTTTGCGCCAGATGTCTACGAGGCAATCAGCCTGGACGCCTGCGTATCCCAGCGCAAGAGCTACGGCGGTCCCGCGCCCGAGCAGACCGCCATGCAGATAGCCGCCATCGAAGAGTTCCTGGCAGCGCATACGAAATAACAAAAACCCGCTGACAATCGTCAGCGGGTTTTTCGTGTGTTTGCAGATGAGCGACAGCTTTTACACCGAGAATAAAAGGTCACAATAGGTCGGCACGGGCCAGTAGGAGCTGGCGACGAGCGTTTCCATGTGGTCGATGGTCTCGCGGACCTTACCCATGGCAGGCACAAGCTGGTCGTGGCAGTAGTGCATTTCGCCCTCTGCGTCGAGCGTCTTCGGCATGGTGTCGAGCGCGGTCTTGAGCGCGGCGCACCGGTCGAGCAGGTCCTCGCCCAGACGGCTCACGGACGCGGCAAGCGCGGACTCCACGCGGCAGGCGTCGCCCGGCAGGGCGGCTTTTTTCTGCAGAATCGCGGTGCAGAGATCGCGCGTATACGCCGTTGCGGCGTTCAACAGCGTGTGCTGGACAATATCAATGAGCGTGGACGCTTCGATCTTGATGACCTTGGAATAGTTCTCCATGTGAATCTCATGCCGCGCCAGCATTTCGCTGCGGCTGAACACGCCGTGCCGCGACAGAAGGTCGATGTTCTTCTCCAGAATGAAGGCAGGCAGCGCGTCTGCGGTGGAGGCGAGGTTTGCAAGTCCGCGGCGCTTTGCCTCCTCCAGCCAGCTGCCCTCATAGCCGTTGCCGTTGAAGAGGATTCTGCGGTGTGCGCGCAGTGCGTCCCGGATGAGCGCATGCAGCGCCGCTTCAAAGTCCTCTGCGCCCTCGAGCGCGTCGGCGTATTTCTGAAGCTCCTCCGCCATGATGGTGTTGAGGACGATGTTGGGACCCGAAATCGACTGGCTCGAGCCGAGCATACGGAACTCAAACTTGTTGCCCGTGAAGGCGAGCGGCGACGTGCGGTTGCGGTCGGTCGTGTCCTGCGGGATGCTGGGAAGCACATCGACGCCGATACGCAGCGCGCCCTTTTTGCGGTCGGTGTAGTCGGTCTCACCGACGATGGAGTCAATGACATCGCTCAGCTCGTCTCCGAGATAGATGGAGATGACGGCGGGAGGCGCTTCCTGCGCGCCGAGACGATGGTCGTTTCCGGCGAAGGCGACCGTGGAGCGCAGAAGCTCCTGATACTCGTCGACGCCCTCGATAAATGCGGTCAGAAACAGCAGAAACTGCGCGTTCTGGCTCGGCGTTTTGCCGGGGGCAAAGAGGTTTTCGCCGGAGTCGGTGGCAAGCGACCAGTTGTCGTGCTTGCCGGAGCCGTTGACGCCAGCGAAGGGCTTTTCGTGCAGCAGGCAGACAAGACCGTGCCGGTCGGCGACCTTTTTCATGATGTCCATCGTCAGCTGGTTATGATCGCATGCGGTGTTGCAGTCGCAGTACACGGGCGCCATCTCATGCTGGCTGGGGGCGACCTCGTTGTGCTTGGTCTTGGAGTAGATGCCGAGCTTCCAGAGCTCCTCGTCAAGGTCCTGCATATAGGCGGTCACGCGCGGACGGATGGAGCCGTAGTAGTGATCGTCCAGCTCCTGTCCCTTCGGGGGCTTCGCGCCGAAGAGCGTCCTGCCGCACATGCGAAGGTCCTCGCGCTTGAGATAAAGCTCCTTGTCGATCAGGAAATATTCCTGCTCGGGTCCGACGTTTGCAACGACCTTCCGCGTCTTCGTGTCGCCGAACAGGCGAAGAATCCGCACTGCCTGACGGCTGACGGCGTCAATCGAGCGCAGCAGCGGCGTTTTTTTGTCGAGCGCCTCGCCGGAGTAGGAGAAGAAGACGGTCGGGATATAGAGCGTGCCGTCCTTGATGAAGGCGTAGGCGGTGGGGTCCCAGGCGGTGTAGCCTCTTGCCTCAAACGTCGCGCGCAGACCGCCCGACGGGAAGCTCGATGCGTCCGGCTCGCCGCGCACCAGCTCCTTGCCGGAAAACTCCATGACAATCGTGCCGTGACCGGCAGGGGAGATGAAGCTGTCGTGCTTTTCGGCGGTGAAGCCGGTCATGGGCTGAAACCAGTGGGTGAAATGCGTCGCGCCGTGCTCCAGCGCCCACGCCTTCATGCCGTCGGCGATGTCGTTGGCGACGGCAAGCGTCAGCGCCTTTCCCTCCTGCAGACACGAGCGCCAGGCGTCCATGGCAGCGGGCTGGATGTACTGCTGCATCGTCTCCTCGTTAAATACGCAGCTGCCGAACAGGGCAGGAATCCGATTGGCGGTCTCATTCATGTCTGCATCCTCCTTTTCTGCGCGTAAAATACGCACAACCTGTAAAAATTTCAAAATATACGGATATTTTACGGCGCTGACGGAACAAAATCAAGTGTAAATTGTGACAAAGCAGCGAAGAAAGGAATTCTCCGAACCGGACAAAAAAACGGAAAATCGACGCTTCTCTTTTTGCCGTTCCTGCGGTAAAATAAAGCATACAAAAAGAACAAGTCCCAAGGAGGAACCCGATATGAAACTGATGATTGCGTCCGACCTGCACGGCTCGGATTACTGGTGCGCGCGCATGCTCGAAGCGTTTGAAACCGAGCAGCCCGAGCGGCTTGTTTTCCTCGGCGATATTCTTTATCACGGACCGAGGAACGATCTGCCGCGGGAATATGCCCCGAAGCAGGTCATCGCAAAGCTCGCGCCGCTCAAAGAGAAGATTCTCTGCGTGCGCGGCAACTGCGACTGCGAGGTCGACCAGATGGTGCTGCCGTTCCCGGTGCTGGCGGACTACGGCTTTCTGCTGCTGCATGGACGGGCGGTCTATCTGACGCACGGGCATGTCATCAACAAGGCGCATCCGCTGCCGTTTGCAAAGGGCGATATTCTGCTGCACGGGCACACGCATGTGCCCGCCTGCGAGGACTGCGGCGATTTTACGTATCTGAACCCCGGCTCGGTGTCCATTCCGAAGGAAAACTCGCCCCACAGCTATATGATTTATGAAGACGGCAACTTTTCATGGAAGAATCTCGAAACCGGCGAAACCTACCGCACCTTTTCTATCCGGGCGTAATTCTTAAAAATCCTTAAATCACGGGAAACGGCTGCCTTTTTGCAGGAAAACCTGCTAGAATAAGGACACAAATTCCCGGAGGAACCATCATGAAAGCAAAAAAAATTTCAGCGCTGCTGCTTGCCGCGGCGCTTATAGTGGGACTGTGCGCCTGCTCCCGTCCCAGCCGTCGCCCCGCGCTTCCGGCGGCGCCCTTGCAGCCGGCGTTTACGCAGGACGAACAGAATTCGGGTCAGGACGAGACTGCGTCCTTGCAGAGCGCGCCGGCGATGAAACGCGCGGCAGTCGGCGCCGCGCAGGCAATTGCGCCCGAGCAGACGGCTTCGGAGCTGCTGGCGGAATTTACTGCGCCGCTTGAAGACGAGAATGCACTCTATCAGGACTACACAACCGCGCACCGCGCGGCATACAAGGCGCTGCGGGCGCAGCCGGAGGCGGTCATTGAGGCGGTGCTTCCCGAGCTTTTGTCCGACGTGACGGCGCTGGAACGCTACAGCGACGATACCTCGCGCACGACGCTTCTGTACTGTCTGCTCAAGGACACGCTGCAGAACGAGCCCTTTTCGTGGGACGCAGACAGCTACCGGTATCTGTCTGATATGCTGGCGGAGTTTATCCAGTTTGTGAGCGGACACGAGGTCTCCGACGGTGACGACTGGTTCACGCAGCACGCGCCGCTGACGGGGCTTTGCGCGGCGGTGATGAAAGCGAAGCCGTCGCTGCGGCTCAACATGACGGCGTGCGAGCCGATGGAAAACGCGCAGGTGCTGACCAATGCGAAGCGGGTCTTTGCCGCAGCGCTCGAAAACCGCGACGCGGACCGCTTTGGCTTTGAAGCGTGGGCGGAAAACATGGCGGACGGATTCGATTTTACGACCGACTGGACGCTGTCGCAGGATGGCACCGGCGCGGTGACGCTTACGGCGGTCGATCCCGATACAAAGCAGGAGGCATCGCTCTGCTACCTGCCGAATGCAGCAGAGTGCGAGAGCCTTCTTGACGGCTTCGGAACGCTTCTGTGGACGAAGCCCGACGGCGAGACGGTCGAGATGCCGTCTCAGAACGCGGATGCGGCGTTTGCGGCGGCGACGAATGCAGACCCTGTGCAGGACTATGAGTTCGTGCTGGAAAACGGCGTGGAGACCGGAATGGACTACAACACGGTTGTGTCCCTGACGGGAGCACCAAACCAGGTCTGGTCGGACACGATGGCGGGCGTCGGCATGGAAGCTGACGGCGTTATGTATGTCTTCGGCTACGACGAGCAGCTGATTCTGCGCCTGCACCGGATCGGTTTCCGTTTCGCAGAGGACACCTCGACCGGCGTGACGGCAGAGCTTCCTGCCGCGCGCGCAATTGCGCTGGGAGATCCGATGCAGTCGGTGTTTGACAGGCTCCCGGACGGCGACACGACGCTCAAAAAATGGGCGGAGCAGACGGTTTATATGGACGAGACCGGCGCGAAGGCGCGGCTGCAATTTGTTGCCGACAGCTACTATGTGCTGGATATCACGTCGTCCGGCGGGCACTGGCTCAGCATCACGTTTGCCAGACTCGATAACACCGTCAAGTGGATGGATATGACGTGAGCCGCAAAGCAATCGAAAAACCGCAGCTGCAAAGCAGCTGCGGTTTTTCGTTCAGAGCGTTTTATAATAGGGGCAGATATCGGCGTAGGTACCGTCCTTGAGATGGAACCCGCCGGGAATCACGCCGAGCGGCTGAAAGCCCAGACGTTCATACAGGTGCCGTGCGTGGATGTTTGTGGCGACGACGGCGTTGAACTGCATGATCCGAAACCCGAGCGCCTTTGCCGTATCCAGGCTGTGCCGGACGAGCGTTTCTCCGATGTGAAGTCCGCGCGCGCTGCCGCAGACGGCATAGCTGGCGTTTGCAATGTGCCCGCAGCGCCCGACATTGTTGGGGTGCAGAATGTATAGACCAAGAACGGCGCCTTCCTCGTTTTCTGCAACGCCGCAGAACGACTGGGCGGCAAAGAACGCCGCGCCGGTCTGCGCGTCCAGCTCCTCGAGCTGCGGATAGGCGACGCCGTCGCGCACGACCTCGTTCCAGATGGCGATCATCGCCGGAAGATCGGAGGCGGCATAGGCTCTGATGGAAATTTGCATGAGAATCCTTCCTCTGTAAGCTGTTTTAATCGTCGACCGACTCGAAGTCCGCGTCCATGGCGTCGTCTTCGAAGCTGTCGTTCGGGTTTTCATAGGAGCTTTGGCAATTGTCCTGCGCGTTCATGTCGACGCCCGCCTGCGAAAGAAGCTGTTCCAGCGCGTCGGCGCTCGAAACCATCTGCGAAGGGTCGCGCGATTTGATGGCGCGGCGGACATTTTTGACGGCGTCTGCGATTGCCGCTTTCTGCTCCTTGCCTGCCGGTTTTACCCCGGAGGCACGGTAGAGCAGATGCTCGCAGCAGTCCTTTGCGGTCGCTTCCGCCTTGAGCTTTTCGTCCTCGGCAGCATACTGCTGCGCGTCGCGCACGGCGCGGTCGATTTCCTCGCGGCTCATATTGGACGTTGCGGTAATGGTGATTGCCTGCGCCTTGCCGGTGTCGAGATCGGTCGCCGAGACGTTCACAATGCCGTTGGCGTCGATGGAGAACGTGACCTCGATCTGCGGCACGCCGCGCGGCG
>CALERM010000242.1 GCA_937907715.1 uncultured Clostridia bacterium | reverse complement strand
AGCATCTGCGCCAGCGGAACGTAGGGGCGCAATTCCTGTTTGATTTCCATAGAAGACCTCACTGTAGTTTTTCCCGGCAGGCAAGCGGCAGCTCGCCGACCACGTCGTCACCGTCTATCAGACACGCGGATTCATACAGGTTGCAGACCGAGCAGATGTGTACCGGAATGATACGGACCTCGCCGCCGACCTGGACGCTGTCGTGGAACGACTTGTCGTTTAAAATCGCATGCTCGTCGAAGACCTTTTCAACAGGAACGTTCTCGCGCCCGTAGATCGTGCCCTTTCCGGGCGTGGCGCAGATGCCCTCTGTCCGCGACTGCATGGTAAGTCCCTTCGCGCCGACGTCCAGAATGGTTCTTGTTTCGGTGGGCTTGCTGATCACGCTTGCCAGCACCGTTGCCGCACACCGGTCCAGCGTGCCGATGGCGTGCCCCTGCGAGGCGTCCATGAGCGCGTAGGTTCCGGGGCGAAGCTCGGTGATGCCGGGGAGAATTTTCACGTGGTTCATAAATGTCGGCGTTGCGCCGTAGCTGACGGTTTTGCAGGGCATCGCATGCTTTGCGGCAAGATCTGCAAAATGAAGCGTCCTGCGCTGCGCGCCCTCGGAGAGTGTTTCGAGCGTCTGGCGGTTTTCGGTGTTGTAGCTGTTGCCGTCGTGGGAGAAGATGCCGCCGAACGGCACATGGGGGCAGCGTCCGATGGTATCCAGAAGCGCCAGAAAATCTGCTTCCTCGATGATGCCCGAGCGGTTTTCGCCGACCTCGATTTCGATGAGGACCGGAACGCAGACGCCGGCTTCCGCAAAAACACGCTCGGCGCTTTCCGCTTGACAGGGCGTGTCCACGCCGAAGGAAATCGTTACGCCATCTGCTGCAAGCTTTGCAATCCGGCGCAGTTTCAGATCGCCGACAATTTCGTTGGCGATGAAGATATTCCGGATGCCGCTCTGTGCCATGACCTCCGCCTCGCCGGTCTTTGCCACGGCAATGCCGCACGCGCCTGTCTCCAATTGCAGCTTTGCAATCTCGGGGCATTTGTGGGTCTTGGTGTGCGGGCGAAGCGCCGCACCGTTTTCGTCTGCATAGCGCTGCATGTCGGCAAGATTTCGCAGCAGGCGGGATTTGTCGATCAGCAGCGACGGGGTGTCCAGTTCGGTATATTTCATAAGCTCGCCTCCTTGTTTATAGAATATATAATTTTTTCTACGATGTCAAGACGCTTAATATAATTTTTTATATGCTGACAGAAAAAATTCCCTCCGGCAGATCGCCGGAGGGAAAGAACGTATTACTGGTGCGCATGCTCCTGCGCAGGCAGAAGGTTTGTCATGCTCTTGAGGCTGATGGCGAGGGTCGAGGTGTTGTGCAGCAGCGCCGACGTGGTCGGCGGCAGAATGCCCGCGACGCCCAGAACGATCAGCGAAAAGTTGAAGCTGACGATGAACCGGTAGTTGCGGTGGATGCGCGCCATCAGCGCAGTAGAAAGACGGCGCAGCGTGACCAGCTCAAACAGGTCCTCCGAGGCAATCGTGATATCTGCAATCTCGCGCGCGATTGCCGCGCCGGTGGAGATGGCAATGCCGGCGTCCGCTTCGGAGAGCGCGGGGGAGTCGTTCACGCCGTCGCCGATCATGATCACTGTGCGCCCGGCGGCTTTTTCTGCGCGGATGAACGCTGCCTTGTCCTCCGGCAGAACCTCGGCGTAGACCTCGTCCACACCGACCTGCGCGGCGACTGCTTCGGCGGTCTTGCGGTTGTCGCCCGTCATCATGACGACCTTGTCGATGCCGCAGGCATGCAGCGCGCGGATGGCGTCCGCCGCCTCTTTTCGCAGCGGGTCGTAGATGCAGATCACGGCGGCAAGCTCGCCCGCGATGCAAAGATACAGATGCGAATACTCCGCAGGCAGCGACCGGAACTTTTCCTCATCGCCCGCAGGCACATGGCAGCCCTCGTCCTCAAAGACGAAGTGCGAGCTGCCGATGATGACCTTCTTGCCCTCGACCATGCTGGAAATGCCGTGTGCAACGATATACTGCACCTGCGAGTGGTATTCCTCATGGCTCAGACCGCGCTCCTTTGCCGCTTCGACCACGGCGTTTGCCATCGAGTGCGGGTAATGCTCCTCGAGGCATGCGGCAAGACGCAGCATATCCGCTTCTTTATAATCGGCGAAGGTGACGATATCCGCGACCTTCGGCATGGCGTAGGTGAGCGTACCGGTCTTGTCGAAGACGACGGTGTTCGCATTCGCAACCGCCTCCAGGAATCTGCCGCCCTTGACGGAGATGTGCGACGCGCTTGCCTCGCGCATTGCGGACAGAACCGCAATCGGCATGGCAAGCTTCAAAGCGCACGAGAAATCGACCATCAGCACGGCGAGCATCTTCGTGACGTTCCGGGTCAGCAGGTACGTCAGCGCCGTGCCGCCCAGCGTATAGGGAACGAGCCGGTCGGCAAGACGCGCCGCCTTGTCCTCGGCGGTGGACTTGAGCTTTTCGGACTGCTCGATCATTTTGACGATGCGGTCGTACCGACCGCCGCCCATCGTCTTTTCCACGCGGAAGACGCACTCGCCCTCCTCGCAGACGGTGCCTGCGTAGACGAAGCTTCCCTCGCGTTTGACAACCGGCATGGATTCTCCGGTCATGGACGACTGGTTGACCATCGCCTCGCCCTCAACGACCCGTCCGTCGAGCGCGATGAGGTTGCCGGTGCGGACGACCACAAGGTCGCCTTCCTTCACGGACGAAACGGGCACAAGGACCTCGGTCTCATTTGCTTGGACCCAGACCTGATCGACATTCAGCGCCATCGCGCCGGCAAGGTCGGCAACAGACTTCTTGTGGGTCCACTCCTCGAGAATCTCGCCCAGGCGCAGCATGAACATCACAGAGCCTGCGGTGTCGAAGTCGCCGCGGACCATCGAGACCGTTACAGCGGTTGCGTCCAGCACGGCGACGGAGAGCTTTCCGTGCAGCAGCGCGCTGAGACCGTCCTTGATATACTTGACCGAGCGGACCATCGCAATGACTGCGCGGACCGAAAGCGGCAGGAATAATTTTGAGAACGCACGGCGCAGGACGGTCATGGCGAGCTTGTCTTCGAACTCGCGGTTCAGCTCGCGCGATGTATGCGACGGAACGAGATCCATTGCCTCCGCCTTCTGGAACGAGAACGAGGCAAGCGCCCGGATGACCGTTTCGCGGGCGCAGGGATAGACGATCACAGCGTCGCAGGTGCGGTCGAAAACCTGGACGGTTTCCGAGCCGGTAGTGTGCTTGAGATAGTATTCCAAAACGTCTGCCTGGCGCAGCGTCATGCGGGCGCAGGACAAATGAACCCGCAGACGACCGCGTGATTCATGCAGAATCTGACATTTCATAAACAGGGTTCCTCCCAAATTGGCTTCAAAGAAAGGAGAGCCGCTTGGCGGCTCTCCCGGCGTGTCAAAGCCTCGCAGAGCTTCGCCCCGCAGGGCGAAATAAAACGGAAATCCGTTCGATCCGGTGGCTTTGCCAGCCGGAAAAACACTTCTCGCCTCGCAAGTGTGGAATTTGCGTGCCTTTGGCGCGCAAATTATGCGCGCAGTCGAGACGCCTTCTTTTTGCCGGAAAAGCGGCAGCTTTTTCGGCAGCTCCAAAGGACCGCAGAAGCGGTCCTTCGGGGAAGCACTTATTCAGCCGCGGGCGTTTCTTCTTTCGAAGCGTCTTCCACGACGGCAGCCTCCTGCGCCGCAAGACGCGCTTCGTTGATGTCCCTGGCGTCGGCGTAGACATCCTCTGCGCCCTCGCGGACAGTGGTGGCAGCCTTCATGACGCAGTCCTTGGCGCGAAGCACGGCGGCGGTGGTGTGGGCGTAGACCTTTTTTGCATCCTTGCTTCCGAGAATTTTCAGACCAGCGGTTCCAAACAGAACGCCGGCAGCGAACAGACCGAGATGTTTCATCTGTAAAACCTCCTGTTTTTTCGGTATCCGGCGAGCCTGAAAAGCGCCCGCGCGGACGAAGCCATATGCTTCTGAAATCGTGAACACAATATAGCACACAGACGGAGGAAATGCAAGACCGATTTCAACAAATAGTGCGTTTTTCAAGAAGAAAAACCTGTGCAGCATGTCAAAATGAGAAATAATTGTTCGCTTCATGGGATTGCGCAGAAAGAAACCCGCGCCGCGGCAGCCTGCGCAGGCAGCGCTTAAAATGCCCAGGTGCCGTTTCTGAAAATGGGAACAGTCCTGCCGTCTTCACAGAGAGCGTCGATGGAAAGATCTGCGGTGCCGATCATGAAGTCCTCATGAATCATCGAGTCGTTGACGCCGAGCTTGCGGCACTCGTCGAGCGTTTTGTGCTCGAAGTCATCAATCGTGTCGGCAAAGCCCATGCCGAGCGCCAGATGGCAGCAGGCGTTCTCATCAAAGAGGGTGTTATAAAACAGAATGCCGGACTGGTTGATGGGAGAGTCGAACGGCACCAGCGCGCACTCGCCGAGATAGCGGCTTCCCTCGTCCATTTCAATGAGCTTTGTCAGAAGGTCATTGTTTTCCTCTGCGTGCCATTCGACGGCTTTTCCCTCATGGAAGCGAATCCAGAAGCGGTCGATGAGCTGCGACTGATAGGAAAGGGGCTTCGAAGAATAGACGATGCCCTCGGCTTTTCCGCGCATCGGGGAAATGAAGCACTCCTCGGAGGGAATGTTCGGATTAAAGACGATGCCCTGTAAGCTTCGTTCCGCACCGCCGCAGAAGCGCGCCTCCGGAATCATGCCGACATGGAAGTCTGTACCGTTGGATGCCTTGTAATGAAGCTCGCGGATGTGCAGACTGTTGAGATAGGCGCACCGGTCGTGCAGGTCCTGATTGTGTGCCTGCCATGCGGCGATGGGGTCTTCCGTAACGCGGGAGGTTGCGAGAATCGCTTTCCAGAGCTTTTCGACTGCCTGGCTGGCGCGCAGGTTCGGGAAGAGCTTCTTCGCCCACTTCTCGCCGGGTACCGCTGCGATGCACCACTGGTATTTGTTTTCAATCTGGTCGCGGTAGCCCTTGATGATCG
>CALERM010000241.1 GCA_937907715.1 uncultured Clostridia bacterium | reverse complement strand
AAAATCCGCGCTCTGCCGGGCAGTGTCTGCCGGGATGAACCTCAGGGCGGATTTCAGAACGAAGACAGGGAGACTATATGGACGACATTGCCATGATGCGCGAGGCGCTCGCGCTTGCGCAGGCTGCGGCGGACGACGGCGAGGTGCCGGTCGGCTGCGTCGTTGCCATGCCGGACGGGCGCATTGTCGGGCGTGGGCGAAACCGCCGGGAGCGGGGAAAGTCCGCCCTTGCCCACGCAGAGCTGGAGGCAATCGGCGAGGCCTGCCGGACACTTGGCGGCTGGCGGCTGTGGCAGTGTACGCTCTATGTGACGCTGGAGCCATGCTGCATGTGCGCGGGGGCAATCACCGGCGCGCAGATTCCGCGCGTGGTCTACGGCGCAAAGGATCCAAAAATGGGAGCCGGCGGGTCACTGGTCAATCTTCTGTGTCTTCCGGGGTGTTTTCGCCCCGCGGTAACAACCGGCGTTCTCGAAGAGGAGTGCCGGGCGCTTTTGCAGACCTTTTTCCGCTCGCTTCGCGAAAGAAAGAAACAGTTGCGCGAATCAACGAGAGGTGAGGACTTTGAACTATAAAATTACGGCGGATTCCACCTGCGATTTAAGCCCCGAGCAGGTAGAACGGTATTCCATCGGCATTCTGCCGCTGTATGTCCAGCTGGGAGACAGGGCTTACCAGGACGGCGTCGACATTTTCCCGGACGATATTTATGGGCATGTCGCAGCCGGCGGCGCGCTGGCGACCACGGCAGCGGTCAATTTATCGGACTATGTGCGCGCATTTTCCGCGCTGTCGCGCAGATATGAGTTTGTGATCCATATCTGCATCTCGCAGGAGTTTTCCTGCTGCTATCAGAATGCGTGCCTTGCTGCGGCGGAGTATGAAAACGTCTACGTTGTCGACTCGCGCAATCTCTCGACCGGGCATGGGCTTGTCGTTCTCGAGGCAGTCCGGTGCGCGGAAGCGGGGATGGAGCCTGCGCGTATTGTCGGGCATTTGCAGGCATGTACTGCCCGTGTGGATGCCAGCTTTATTTTAAGCCGCCTCGACTACATGCAAAAGGGCGGCAGATGCTCGTCGGTTGCGGTGCTGGGCGCGAATCTTCTCAAGCTCCGCCCGGCAATTGAAGTAAAAGACGGCAAAATGGGCGTCTGCAAAAAATACCGCGGCACGTTTGAAGCCTGCGTCAGGGCGTATATCAAAGACCGTCTGGAGGGCAAACAGCAGCTCGATCTGCGCCGCGTGTTCATCACGCACTCCGGCGTGCCGGACGAGATCATCGAGACGGCGAAAGCCGCCGTTTTAAGCTATCAGAATTTTGAGGAACTCTGCGTCACGCGCGCGGGCTGCACGGTATCGAGCCACTGCGGTCCCGGCACGATCGGCGTTCTGTTCCTGTATGAACAATGAAAGGTAAGCCATGAAAGAAACGTTGGAGCGTCTGCTCCCGAAGCTGAAGCTGTCGCTGACACCCGCGCAGCTCGATACGCTCGCGCGGTTCGGCGCGCTGCTGCTGGAAAAAAATCAGGTCATGAATCTGACCGCCATCACGGAGCCCCAAAAGGTCGCCGAGCTTCATTTTTTCGATTGCCTCGCGCTTTTGAATGCGGCGGATTTCCGCGCGAAGCGTGTGATCGACATCGGCTGCGGCGCGGGCTTTCCGGGCGTGCCGCTGATAATCGCGGAGCCGTCGATGGAGCTGACGCTTCTGGACTCGCTCGGCAAGCGCATGGACTGGCTGCGCGAGGTTCTGCCGGAATTGCAGGTGGAGGCGAACGTCGTCACCGCGAGAGCCGAGGAATACGTGCAGACCTGCCGCGAAAGCTATGATATCGCGGTGTCGAGAGCCGTCGCGCGGCTCAACATCCTCTCGGAGCTGTGTCTTCCCTATGTGAAGGTCGGAGGCTGCTTTGTCGCAATGAAGGGGCAGCTGGCGGATGTTGAGCTGGACGAAGCGAAGCGCGGCATTCAAACGCTCGGCGGGCGCGTCGAGCGCGTGTATGAATATGAGGTAGAAGACGCCATCCACCGCGCGGTCGTCATCCGCAAGGAAGCCCCCACGCCGCCCAGATACCCCCGTGCCTTTGCCAAAATCAAAAAAACGCCCCTATAAGGAACCTCGCAGAGTTTCGCCCCGCAGGGCGAAATAAAGTGAAAGTCCATTTTATCCGGCGGCTTTGCCGACCGGACCGGACAGCCGTTAGCGGTTTTACCGCTTACGGATGTCGCGTACCCCTTGCGGGTAAAAATACAGCTCGCCTCGCAAGTGTGAGTTTTTTGCGCGCCGCGCAAAAACTTGCGCGCAGTCGAGGCGCATTCTATTTCAAAAACGTCAAAACTTTTTTGAAAAACAGAGCCGCCCATCAGACCTTACGTCTGATGAGCGGTTCTTATCGCTCTCGGGGGGAAAGCGGGCGCCGATCCAAATTTATTGTGTGGTGCTGCCTTATTTCTGAAGGTCCTCTGCGCGCAGATATTTGCCCAGAGGCTTCCGGAGCAGTGCTACGACAGCCAGCGTCAGCACAAGGCTCAGAAGCAGGAAGCTGCCGTTATAGAGCGCGGAGTAGATCCACGGAGAGGTCATGGTCATGCCGAAAAATTCGTCCGGCATCCATTCTGCCCAGAGCGTTGCACCCGTGACATAGTGTACGAGGAAGCGCAGGAACGTACCGAGGAGCGACCCCCAGTAGATGCCGTTCTTCTTGCCCTTGAACAGACCCGCAAAGCCCATCACGGCAAACGCCAGCAGATAGTCGCCGATGATCGACTGCCAGCCCGCGGAGTACGCAACGTCCA
>CALERM010000240.1 GCA_937907715.1 uncultured Clostridia bacterium | reverse complement strand
GGTATATTACCGACCGGTTCCTGCCCGATAAGGCAATCGATCTGATCGATGAGGCATGCTCCGATGTGAACCTAAAGAACAAGTCCATCGGCAAGCTCGAAGCGCTCAAAAAGGAGCATGCGGACTACGATGTTGAACTGGGAATGCTGCTGGAAAAAGCGGAAAAGGCGGAGGACGACTTTGCCCGCATGGCAGAGCTTCGCAGCCGCAACCTGCAGCTCGACAAGGAGATTGCGCTGCTGGAGGAGGAGCCGAAGCCGGTTCTGACGATGGAAAACCTTGCGCGCATCATCGAGCTCTGGACCAAAATTCCGGCGAGCAAAATCCGCGCGCAGGAATATGAGCAGCTGGAAAATCTCGACACGCGGCTCAAAACGCATATCGTGGGGCAGGACGAGGCGATCCGCGCCGTTACCGCCGCCATCCGCAGAAACCGTGTGGGTATCTCGCCGAAGAAGCGCCCGGTGTCGTTCATCTTTGTCGGCTCGACGGGCGTGGGCAAGACAGAGCTTGTCAAGTGCCTGGCAAACGAGATGTTCGAGTCCGTGGAATCGCTCATCCGGCTTGACATGTCCGAGTACATGGAAAAGCACAGCGTTTCCAAGCTCATCGGCTCGCCTCCCGGCTATGTCGGCTACGACGAGGCAGGACAGCTGACGGAGAAAATCCGCCGCCGCCCGTATTCGGTGATTCTGTTTGACGAGCTGGAGAAGGCGCACCCGGACGTTCTGAACATTCTGCTGCAAATTCTCGACGACGGCAGAATTACGGACGCGCAGGGAAGAGTTGTGAATTTTGAAAACACGATCATCATCATGACCTCCAACGCCGGTTCCGACCGTAAGGATGGCTCGGTCGGCTTCGGCAAGAGTCTGTCTGAGCAGACGCAGGAGAAGGCGGTCAAGGCGCTCTCGGAGTTTTTACGACCCGAGTTCATCAACCGTGTCGACGAGGTGATCTGCTTCCATAAGCTCACCGAGGAGAACTTCCGCGCGATTGCGGGTATCATGCTGCACGATCTCAAGCAGGCGCTTTCCGAGCGCGGTCTGGACTTCACCTGGGACGAGAGCGTGATTGATGCGCTGGTCAAGAAGTCCTACTCCGTAACCTACGGTGCGAGAAATCTCCGCCGGACCATCCAGAAGGAGCTGGAAGACCCGATTGCCCAGAAGATCATCGAAAGCTTCGTAAACCCGCTGCATACACTGCACGCTGCGGCGGACGCAGACGGCGTATTTACCGTCACAGGCGCATAAGAAGACCCCCGCCGGATTTATCCGGCGGGGGCTTTTGCGCGCAGGCGCAGGATACAGGTCGTTTTCCTGCGAGCTCCGGGGTAAAAATAATTGAAGTCTGTGTGCTGTTTTGCCTTCCGGAATTGTTATATCTATGAGGTCTCAAAGAAACGGAGAAACGGACAGATGAAACGTGAACAGGTACTGACGCTCTATGATGCATATGCCGACAGCGTCTATCGTGTGGCACTCGGATATCTGCGTTCGCCGCATGATGCCGAGGATGCGGTACAGGCGGTTTTCTGCAAGCTGCTGGAGCGGGAATTGACCATCTATCCCGACCGGGAGCGGGCATTTCTGACAAAGCTGACGGTCAACCATTGCAAGAACCAGCTTGCGGCAAGAAAACGATTCGTTCCGGACGCATGGGACGCGCTGATTCTGCCGGCAGAGCCGGAGGACCGCGCGCTTCTCCGCGCCGTGCTGGAGCTTCCGGAAAAATACCGGATGGTTATCGTTCTGCACTGTATGGAGGGATACTCGTTTTCTGAAATAGCCGGATTTCTGCACATCACGGCGTCTGCCGTTTCTATGCGCCTGCACAGGGCGCGAAAAAGATTGGATGAACAACTCGGGAGGGATTGATATGGAACGAAACTTCAAACACATTGCGTCTTCCATCCGTCTGCCGGAAAGCAGCCGGGCGCGTATCCGCGTGCAGATTGCCGCCCAGCCGGAAAAACAGAAGGTTTTTATGACGCAAAAGAAACGGCAGCTGCCGCGGCTGGCAGTCGCCATACTCCTTCTCGCGGCGGCGCTGACGCTGACAGCGGCAGGAACCGTGATTCACAAATGGTCCGGCTTTGTCTGGACCGGAGGCATGAGCGAGGCGGAAAAGAAGCGGATGCTGGAAGAGACCTCATATCTTACTGCTGTAGAGGTGATAGACGCCGACGGAACGGTTCACTACATTGACGAGAATGGAAACGAGACGATGACCATGTCTGAGAGCGAGGCGATCGCGTATCGGAAAAAGCTGATTGAGGACCGCGAGCGCGCTGTATGCGAAAGCACAACGTTGGTTGACATCTCGACCATGCCGTATATTCCCAGCTCGGTGACAGAGCTTCCAGTCGCTCCGGACGGCAGCTTCGCGGAATTCGGCTTTGACAATGCGCACATGGTTCTGCTGTACCCGGAGGGCACGTCCGGCTTCCTGCTCAAAGCGGGCGATACGGTGACGCTTTCGTTGAACGCAAACGAGCCGTGCGGACTGGGCTTCGGCATGTTCAAAGACGGGGCGTATGTGGATGAGACGCGCGTTTTTGCGCAGGAGCAGCGGTATACCTTCCGGATCGAGGAGGACGGCGTGTACTGCTTCTTTGCCGAAAATCTGAGCGCGGGAATGTGTACGTTTACCGATTGCACCGCTGTCGTCGGCTGACGAGAAGACCGTATACCAGCTTGTTCCGGTTCAGAACGGTGCATGGATTGCATTTACCGACCAGATACTCCAAGACCATATCAACGGCGCAGACTGCGCTGACAGAGAGAACGAAGGCAGAATGCACCGGTATGACCCGAGGCAGCCGAATACAAAATGAAAGCCGCTGCTCAAAAAGAGCAGTGGCTTTTTAACACCGTTAGCGGGCAAGGAGAGAAGACGGAAGCGGGTCAACGCAAGCACTGTGGAAGACTATGGTCTGCAGGTGTTGGGCGGCGGCGCGATTGAGCAGAATCCGGACAACTGGTGGCAAGCCATGGGCAAGCGGCACATGAAAGCTTTTGCAGAAGACCGGCGTAAACAGGGCGGAAATTCAGGGCACATAATATATTTTTGAGAAACAGCGACTTTTTTACAAGAATTTTACCTCCCACTGCCTGCCGAGTTTACGCGGCGCTGGTATATTGTCCCGCGTACAGAAAAGAGGAGCGCTATGGAAATTCGATTGGAACAGATTGCAAAGAGTTTTGATAAGAGGCAGGTCATCCAGCCGACGACGCTGACAATCGAGGACGGCAGCTTTACGACGCTGCTGGGACCCTCCGGCTGCGGCAAAACGACGCTTTTGCGGATGATTGCCGGACTGGAAACGCCGGACGACGGCGAGATCTGGCTGGACGATACCTGCGTTTTTTCCAAGGCACGCAAAATCAACCTGCCGCCGGAGAAGCGGAATCTCGGCTTTGTGTTTCAGGATTTTGCCCTCTGGCCGCACATGACGGTATTTGAGAACGTCGCGTTTGGACTGCGGGCGAGAAAAGATACCTCGGACTTACAGGACAGAGTTCGCAACGCACTGCGTACCGTGCATTTGGAGGACTTTGAAAAGCGCTATCCCCACCAGCTTTCCGGCGGTCAGCAGCAGCGCGTGGCGTTTGCCCGTGCCATTGCCGTCCAGCCGGGATGCATTTTGTTTGACGAACCGCTCTCCGCTCTGGACGCCATGCTGCGGGAAGAAATGCGGCATGAACTGAGGTCAATGACCTCCGCCCTTGGCATCACCTCTGTTTTCGTGACGCACGATCAAACGGAGGCGATGAGCATGAGCGACCGCATCGCCGTTCTGAACGGCGGCAATGTGGAGCAGTACGCAGCGCCGGAAACCGTCTATCATGATCCTGCCAGCGAATTTGTGGCACGCTTTGTTGGAAAGTCCAACTGGCTCAGCGAAACAGAGATGTTCCGCCCGGAAGCTGCCGCACAAACGCCGGCAAAAGGCGCGCTGCATTTTGAGCTTCCCGTTCAGAGCGTGCAGTATCTGGGAAGCACCTATGAGGTCACAGTTCCCTATCAATCGGTAATATGGACGATCAACAGCGGGCAGAAGGTAAAGCCCGGCGAAGTTTTATCCATTTACATAGATCCCGATCAAGTCATTACGTTTCAAAAGAAAGAGGTTTTATCAGCATGAAAAGAAGTATCATATGTCTGCTGCTGGTCCTGTGCCTTTGCCTGAGCCTTGCCGCCTGCGCAAAGACCGAAGTACCGACAACCGAAACACCTGCCAAGAGCCAGAACACGGAAACGACTGCCCCGACGCAGGAAGAACAAGCGTCCACTGAAGAGACACCCGCAGCCGAAGAGACTCCGGCTCTTTCCGGCAAGGTAACGGTCTATATGCCCAGCCCCGCAGGTCTTGCCGACAAGCTGGCCGAGGCATTTACCGCCAAGACCGGCGTCGAGGTCGAGCAGTTCCAGGGCACGACGGGCGAAATTCTCGCGCGGCTGGAAGCCGAGCAGGCGAACCCGGTTGCCGACGTGGTTATCCTTGCCTCCTGGTCCGACGGTCTGAGCATGAAGGCCGACGGTCAGCTCGAAAGCTATACCCCCGCCAATGCCGACAAGGTCAACGAGGGTTGGATTGACAGTGACAATACCCTGTTCGGGTACAGCGCTTCCGCGGTTGGCGTCATCTACAACACCACGGTTGTCCCCGAGCTGAATGCCGACTGGTCTGAACTTGCAGACGCCAAGTACAAGGACATGATCGCCATTCCTGACCCGGAAAAGTCCGGCGCATGCAAAGACTTCCTCGCGGGTCTTGTGACCGGCACTGCTGACGGCGAAGCCATTATGCAGAGCTGGGCGGATAACGGTCTTACCGTCCCCGGCGCGAACAAAGCGGCGCTGGAAGCCGTTACGACCGGCGAGAAGGGCATCCTGATCGCAGGCGTGGACTACAATGCTTACTCCTCCATGGCAAAGGGCGAGCCGCTGAACATCTACTATCCCGCTTCCGGCACGGTGGTCAACCCGCGTCCTGCCATGATCCTCAAGACCGCTCCCAACATGGACAACGCCAAGGCATTCATCGACTTCCTGTTCTCGGATGAGGCGCAGCAGCTCGTCGCCGATGCGTATCTCCTGCCCGGTCGCAGCGATGTGCAGTGCGAAAACCGCACCAACCTTGCCGACATCCCTCAGATCCCGACCGATTGGGACAAGATGATGGAGGTTGCGTCCGATACTGCGGCAAAGCTCAACAGCCTCTGCAAGTAAAAAGGAGGGGCTATGAGAACGATCAACCTTTCTAAAAAGCTTCCGTGCCTTAGCCTTCTTGCGCTTTTGACCGGTCTCATTCTCTGCCCCCTGATCACAGTTTTCGCCAAGGCGGTCATCATCGATGGCCGCCTTGACCTGTATCAGGCGTGGCAGACCATTGCAAGCTCTGAAAATGTGCAGACCGTCTGCAACTCTTTGCTGCTGGGTGTATGCGTTGTGCTGTGCTCGACGGTCATCGCCGTGCCGACGGCGTATCTGCTGGCGCGCACGCAGCTCAAAAAGCACAGCTGGCTGGATATCATCTTCATGATCCCCTTCATGACGCCGCCGTATATCGCGTCCATGGGCTGGATCTTATTCATGCAGAAAAAGGGACTTTTCCAGCAGCTCTTTCCAGCCACCGGCTCGTGGTCCGAGGGCTTCTTCTGCTTCGGCGGGCTGGTGCTGGTGATGAGCCTGCACGTGTTCCCGTTCCTCATGACGATGCTCAAAAACGCCATGCTGAACATTCCGGCGAGTCTGGAGGAAAGCGGCGCGGTCTTCGGCGCGGGTCTTGGTCTGCGGCTGCGTAAAATTTTCGCCCCGCTGCTGACCGGCAATTATGCCATTGGTGCGCTGCTGGTGTTCGTCAAGACGCTGTCCGAATACGGCACGCCCTACACGCTGGGGCGGCGCATCGGATTTTACGTGTTCACCACGGACATTCACCGCTATTCGACCACCGCGCCCATCGACTTCGGGCGCTCGGCCAGCCTGTCCTCCATTCTGGTCTGCATTTGCATGGCTATGTGGCTGATGCAGAACTATATTACGAACAAAACCAGCTACCGGCTGGTCAGCGGCAAGGGAAGCCGTCCGGCACAGACGAAGCTGTCCGCTGTCGGGCAGACCGGCGCGTGGCTGTGGGTGATTCTGGTGGTACTCATCGCTATCGGCGTTCCGTATTTTTCCATCATCTCCACCTCGCTCATCAAGCTGCGGGGCTACGGGCTGGCGGCGGGGAACTTCACCCTTGACCACTACAAGGAGCTGCTGACCACGCCGAAGGCATTGTCCTCTATCTGGAAGAGCTTGTTCCTTGCGGTCTCGTCTGCGACAATCTGTTCCGTGATCGGCACGGCGGTCGTGGCCGCGGTGCGCAGGTCCAGGGGCTTTTTCAAAAAAGCGCTGGAGGGGGTAAGCCTGCTGCCAGAAATGCTTCCCAGCATCGTGCTGGTCATCGGCATCATGCTGTTCTGGAACGCGATCTACAAGGTGATTCCGCTCTATAACACCATCGGCATCATGGTGCTGGCGTATGTTGTGTTGTATCTTCCCTACACGGTGCAGTATGTGACCTCCGCCTTTACTCAGATCAATAACAATCTTTTACAGGCAGGCAGAGTTTTCGGCGGAACTCCTGCGTATGTATTCCGCCGCGTCACGCTTCCGATGATTTCGCGCGGCATTTTTGCCGGATGGATGATGATCTTCATCATCGCCTTCCGCGAGCTTGTGACCGCCAGCCTCATTGCGCCGCCAAATACCCTGGTCGTATCAACGTATATTAACCGCGAATTTGAGCAGGGCAGCGTGTCGCTCGGTATGGCAATGGCGGTTTTGTGTGTGCTGATTACCACCACGGCGCTTCTCGTGTTCAATCGCGTGATCGGAAAGCAGAAAGGAGCATAAGATGGAATTCTTGATTGCCGGCGGTGTCGGCGAACATGGCAGGAACTGTTTTTTTGTCAAAGGCGAAAGCGCCTGCTTTCTTGTTGACTGCGGGAAAATGGCAGGAAGTAATCAGCCGTATCCGAGGCTGACGCCGGAACAAATCCGGTCTTTGCAGTATGTTTTTCTGACGCACAGTCACGCCGACCACACCGGTGCGCTGCCGTGGCTTCTGGAGCAGGGCTTTTCCGGAACGGTTGTCGCGAGCGACGAAACGTTCGGGCAGTTGCCGTTTTCTCTTCCGGATACAAAGCCGCTGCGCTCGTTCTGCCCACCCGCAGGGTTAAAACTTCACTGGGGTCGGAGCGGGCACTGCCCGGGCAGCGTCTGGTATGAATTCGATCTGGACGATACGACGCTGCTGTTTTCGGGCGATTACACAGAGCATTCGCTTGTCTATGAAACGGACCCTATCCGCCGTGTGCGGGCAGAGATTGCCGTTGTTGACTGCGCCTACGGGTCTGACCCGCGCTCGGCAGAGGTTCTGCGATTTGATTTTCTCGCTCGCATTGCCGCGCTGCTTGCATCCGGAAAGCCGGTTCTGCTGCCGGTACCAAAGTACGGAAGAGGACTGGAGCTTCTGGAACTGCTGAACAGGGCAAGACCCAAGTCACCGGTATATGGCGACGCGCAGTTTTTGTACCAGCTCACCTGGCTGCAGACCGACCGTTTCTGGCTTGCGCCCGAGGCACGCGATGCGCTGAAAAATGCGCAGGTGCAGCCGCTGACCGGCGTTCCCGATTCCGGTCTGTGCTTCCTGTCCGACCCGCAGCTGAAAAGTCCGGCGTCGCGGGAGCTGGCAGATGCGTTTCTCGCCGCAGGCGGCAGCGCCGTCATGACCGGTACGCCGGAAGCAGGCTCCTACAGCGAAGCACTGCTGCAAGCCGGGAAGATGGAGTATCTTCGCTATCCCATCCATCAGAATGAGACGGAATACCGAAGACTCCTGCGCGAAAATTATTTTTCCAGAGCAATCCCATATCATACACCGGATTTTTCTGCAAAACCGGAAATTCTCCTGCAATAGAAATAGGAATATGACGCCGTTTGCGGCAGATCAAAGCTTGACGATCTGGTCGATCTTTGCCTGTTCCTTGTCGGAAAACACGGTGCTCTCCAACGTCATGATATTGTCCGGAATCTGAGATGGTCTGGACGCGCCCGCCGGTTTTGATGCGGTGTCCTCCGGAATGCCGTGCAGATACCGGTCCTGTCGGCATTCCCAGTGCCAGCGCGCTGAACGCAATGAGGTCCTTTTGGAGCTTTGCGGCGGTCTTCTTCAGACCGTTTTCCTCGATCGTCCGGTCAAAGATAGCCGTCAGAGCAGAGAAACAGAGGATAAATTGACACTGGCAGCAAGGAGCCAAAGCCCTTGCTGCCAGTTTTGTATATGCTTATCACCAAAGCTGTGCGGTGCTGCCTTAAATATGGTGTTCAAAATACGAGTTTCGGCTGGATCAAATAGGAGAACTTTTTCGAGAGAGCTGCTGGCGCTGGTCATGCAGAGCGTCGACAGCGCCAACGCGCTCAGCGCCATCGCGCAGATGGACCGGGACATTGACGTCGTCTGCCAGGGCGCAAGCGCTTCGATGCAGACCATCGGTCTTACCAGCCCGATCTGCAAGGCAAATCCGTACCGGCGGATGCAGAAGGCAATCCGGACGAACAGCACGGCGGAGAATCCGGTGAAGCAGGAGCTTGCGTCGCACGGACCGCTTTTTTGGACACATGAAGGATGAGCCGGCGAAGCTCTCGCCGAACGGGTATTACCGGTATCTGACAACGGGCAGCTACCGGTGTCAGCGCAATGAGTCAACTTATTTTGTCCTTGACTCGGGGAGCCGTTTAATTCCCGTTTGGGTCACGGTTTGAGCCGGGGCAGAAAATCAGCGGCGCAAAAAATGCGCCGCTGCAAACAAAGAACAGCTACAGATTTCTGCCGTTTTCCCGGGCGGTCTGCGCATACCAGCGCGCACTGTCCTTCAGAATCCGTTTCTGCGTCGGATAGCTGACATAAATCAGACCGAAGCGATCTAGATAGCCGCTATGCCATTCAAAATTGTCGGTCAGCGACCAGTGGAAAAAGCCGCGGATGTCGGCTTGCTCACATCCTCTGCGAAGCGCGAGCAAATAGCGGCGCAGGAAATCGATCCGGTCGGCGTCGTGGACCTGCCCGTCCAGGAACATGTGATCATTACAGCTCAGTCCGCACTCAGTCACATAGAGCGGCAGCCTGTAGCGATGATATAAAAACGCATAACCATACTCCATAATTTCCGGCGTGATGGGCCATTTGAGCGCCGTGCAGGCAAAGCCCTGCGGTCGCGGCGGATAGATCGGCGCACCATCCGGTCCGGCGGTGATCTCGCTGCCGTTGTACGAATTGACGCCGATAAAATCCGGAACAGCGTGCATCGTGTCCCATTCCTCGGGTGTGACAGTGCTTAAAAGCTCGCGAAGTGTTCCCGGTTCCGGCTCGACGCGACCAAGGCACACTGCGTCTAAAAAGATCGGGTGCGTGAACATCCAATCGGAATCTGTCAGACGGAAGGTTTCCTGCCGCGCGGCTTCTTCGTCGGCAGGGCTGTGCGGATAGCAGAGCTTTCCGGTGGAAGCAATGCCGACCAAAGCTTCTGGCGCAGCTTTCCGGATGGTCCGGAGGGAAAGCCCGTGCGCCAGCATGAGGTTTTTCCAGCATTGCATGAGTGCGGGAAGCGAAAGCCGCTTCCCGGGCGCGTGAATTCCGTCGGCATATCCGAGCTTGAGCACGATCTGCGGCTCGTTGAGCGTGATAAAGTGGGAGACCCGGTCGCCGAAGCGCGCAGCCATTATGCCAGCAAAGCGGGCGAACGCCTCCGCCGTCTCGCGGCGCAGCCAGCCGCCGTTTTCCTCCAGCGCCTGCGGAAGCTCCCAGTGGTAGAGCGTCATCCACGGCGTGACGCCGTTTTGCAGGCAGCAGTCCACCACGCGGTCATAGTACCGAAGCCCCGCTTCGTTCCACTGCGCGTCGCCGTTCGGGTCAACGCGCGCCCAGCTTACGGAAAACCGATATGCGCGCAGACCGAGCCCGGCCAGAAGCCGGATGTCTTCTTCAAAGCGGTGATAGCCGTCGCAGGCGATCGAGCCATCCTCGCCGTTTGCAATCGCACCGGGTCTCCGGCAGAACACGTCCCAGACGCTCTGCCCGCCGCCGTCGGCTGTTGGGTACCCTTCGGTTTGATAGGCACTCGAGGCTGCCCCCCAGACGAAATCCTCTCGAAACGCCATCTTAGCCACCCATCACCACGCACACGGAAACAGTCTGACCGGTCGCGGCGGGCGTAAGAAGATTGCCGGTCTGCGGTGCGCCGTTCACATACAGGGCTTTGACGCCGTGCTCAGCTCCATTCGGGTTTTCAATCGTGATCTCATACACTGCGCCGCGGAAGCGCCGGGTCAGCCGGATCTCTTTCCATTCCGGCGGGATGCACGGGTCGATGCGAAGACCGTACAGCTCCGGCTGAATACCGAGAATTGCCTGGGAAATGGACACGAACGTCCATGCGGCCGTGCCGGTCAGCCAGCTGTTTTTCGCTTCGCCGAATGTCGGCGCGTCCTTGCCCGCGACCATCTGGCTGTAGACATAGGGTTCGGTGCGGTGAATGTCGCTGACCGATTCGAGATAGGCGGGGCAGATCTTCCGGTAGGTCTCAAACGCGCGTGCGCCGTGTCCAAGGACAACCTCCGCGCAGGTGATCCAGGGATTGTTGTGGCAGAAAATGCCCGCGTTTTCCTTGTATCCGGGCGGATACGAG
>CALERM010000239.1 GCA_937907715.1 uncultured Clostridia bacterium | reverse complement strand
GCAGTGGGTCGACGCCGTTCCGATGTTCGAACGCCTGCAGGCGCTGGCAGACGCCAAGGGTCTGGAATTTGGTCTCAAGTTATCGAACACCTTCCCGGTCGACACGACGAGAAACGAGCTGCCCGGCACGGAAATGTATATGTCCGGCAGAAGCCTGTTCCCGCTGACAATCGAAATGTGCAACCGTATTTCCCGTCAATTTGGCGGCAAAATGCGCATCTCGTTTGCGGGCGGCGCAGAGTTCTTCAACTGTGACAAGCTGTTCTCCGCCGGTATCTGGCCCATCACGGTTGCCACGACCATTCTCAAGCCCGGCGGATACAACCGGCTGCACCAGATGGTAGAAAAGGTTGAGGCGCTCCCCTACCACGCTTTTAGCGGCACGGACACGAGCGCCATCAGCGACATGTCCACCGCCAGCCACTCTGACTTCCATCACCGCAAGCCCATCAAGCCTGTCGCTTCGAGAAAGTCCGAGGAAAAGGTACCTTGGATCGACTGCTTCACCGCGCCCTGCAAGGGCGGCTGCCCGATTCATCAGGACATCCCCGAATATATTGAGCTCTGCCGCAAGGGTCTTTACGGTCCCGCGCTCAGGCTCATCACCGAAAAGAACGCGCTGCCGTTCATTACCGGCACCATCTGCGCGCACCGCTGCCAGAATAAATGCTCGCGCAGCTTCTATGACGAGTCTGTCCAGATTCGCGACACCAAACTCCTTGCCGCCCGGAAGGGCTACGGCGCGCTGATGGCAGACATCAAGCTTCCCGAGAAGGTCGCAGGCAAAAAGGCTGCGATCATCGGCGGCGGTCCGACGGGCATTGCCGCGGCATACTTCCTCGGCAGAGCCGGTATCGAAACCACGATTTTTGAGCGTGAAGAAAAGCTCGGCGGCGTGCCGCGCTACGTTATTCCCGCCTTCCGTATCTGCGACGAGGCAATCGACAAGGATGTCGCTCTGATGGAGCGCTACGGCGTCGAGGTCAAGTGCGGCGCTCCGGCTCCGTCGGTCGAGGAGCTCAAGAAGCTCGGCTACACCCACATTCTGATCGCCACCGGCGCCTGGCAGGCAGGCAAGCTCGACATCCCCGGAAACGTCCAGGGCGTCATCGGCTGGATGAAGGAAATGAAGACGCAGGTCAAACCGTGCCTGGACGGTCACGTGGTTGTCGTCGGCGCAGGCAACACCGCGATGGACGCGGCGAGAGTCGCCAAGCGCATGGGCGCGCAGTCCTCTACCATCGTCTACCGCCGCACGAAGAAGGAAATGCCCGCCGACGAGCATGAGCTCAAGCTTGCCATCGACGAGGGTGTTGCCATGGTTGAGCTTGCGGCTCCCGTTGCACAGGAAAACGGCAAGCTGAAGCTGGAGAAAATGAAGCTCGGCGAGCCCGACGCTTCCGGCAGACGTTCCCCCCTCGCTACCGGCGAATTCTTCGAGATTCCGTGCGATCTGGTCATCTCTGCCGTCGGCGAGAAAGTTGACGCCAAGCTTATGGCGGACAACGGCATCGAAATGGAGCGAAAGGGTCCTGCCTTCAAGACCAATGTCGAAAACGTCTGGTGCGCAGGCGACGCACATCGCGGTCCTGCTACCGTCGTCGAAGGCATTGCAGATGCTGCCGCCTTTGCAGAGGCTGTGATCGGCGAGGCGCACACCTATGAGATTCCCGAAACCGCATATCCCTCCAAGGCGCAGGCGATTGCGAAGAAGGGTATTCTGAAAATGGCAAAGGACGCCTGCTGCGAAGGCGCGCGCTGCTTGGACTGCAACACGGTCTGTGAAAACTGCGCCGATTCCTGCCCGAACCGCGCAAACGTCGTCATCAGGCTCTCCGACGGACGGCACCAGATTCTGCACATCGACAAAATGTGTAACGAGTGCGGCAACTGCACGCAGTTCTGCCCGTATGCCTCCGAGCCGTGCCGCGACAAGTTCACCCTCTTCCAGACGAAGGAAGACATGGAAGACAGTAAGAACGCAGGCGTTCTGTTCCTGGATGAAAACAGGGTCCTCGTCCGCATGGCGGAGATCCGGGATTACGATCTGTCCGTTCCCAACGAGCTTCCGAGGGAAATTGAAAACCTGATTCTCACGGTCCGCTCCAAATACAGCTACCTCTACAAATAATCCCATATCCCTTTCCGCAGCTGGGCGCGTTGCAGTTTTGCAGCGCGCCCAATCCTATTCGCCCCCGCAAAATTGCATCATTGCAGAAGGATTATCCTGTGTCTTTCAGCAATTACCACAATCATTCCAGTTCTCCTTCTTTTTTTCTTGCAAATTTTGATGTACTGCGCTAAAATAAAAAAGCGCAATTTGCGCAGAAATTGTGAAAGACAGGTATATTATCATGCAGCGAGAATCATTTCGTTCCCGTCTGGGATTCCTGCTTGTAAGCGCAGGCTGCGCCATCGGCATCGGCAATGTCTGGCGCTTCCCGTATATCGCCGGTCTGTATGGCGGCGGTCTGTTCGTGCTGGTCTATCTGATTTGCCTGCTGGTCATGGGCGTTCCGGTTCTGACGATGGAGCTTGCCGTCGGACGCGCCAGCAAAAAAAGCGCCGTGCTGGCCTATCAAGCGCTGGAGCCGAAGGGCGCGAAGTGGCACGTCCACGGCTGGTTCTGTCTGCTTGGCTGCGTGATGCTGATGATGTATTACACCACCGTCACCGGCTGGATGGTCAGCTACTTTGGAAAGTTCGTCACAGGCACGTTCCATGCCGGTATGGACGCGGATGCTGCAAGCGGCATGTTTGGGATCATGCTCTCCGAGCCGGGCAAGATGGCATTCTGGACCGAAATCGTCGTGATTGCAGGCTTCCTTGTCTGCAGCTTCGGGCTTCAGAACGGTCTGGAGCGTGTCTCGAAGGTCATGATGATTGCGCTTCTGGCGCTGATTCTGGTGCTGGCTGTTCACAGTGCGACGCTTCCCAACGCTTCAGAAGGCTTGAAGTTCTATCTGCTGCCGTCGCTGCAGTCGGTACAGGAGCACGGTCTCGGCACGATCATCACCGCAGCCATGAACCAGGCGTTCTTTACCCTGAGCCTCGGCATTGCGGCAATGGAGATCTTCGGCAGCTACACGGCAAAGACCCACACGCTTCCCGGTGAGGCAGTCCGTATCTGTGCGCTCGATACGTTTGTCGCGCTGATGGCGGGTATGATCATCTTCCCTGCCTGCTTCTCGTTCGGTATCGAGCCGAATCAGGGTCCGTCGCTGATTTTCCAGACGCTTCCGAACGTCTTTGTCAATATGGCAGGCGGAAGACTCTGGGGCGCACTGTTCTTCCTGTTCATGATCTTCGCAAGCTTCTCCACGGTTATCGCCGTTCTGGAGAACATCCTCGCCATCTGCATGGACACCTTTGGCTGGAGCCGGAAGAAGGCTTCCGTCATCGGCTGCGTGCTGCTGCTCATCCTGAGCCTGCCGTGCGTGTTCGGCTATAACATCTGGTCGAACGTCCACGTCATCGGTGCGCGCGACATTCTCGACAGCGAGGACTTCGTCGTCTCGAACCTGCTGCTTCCGATCGGCTCTCTGGTGTATCTTCTGTTCTGCGTCTCGAAGTGGGGCTGGGGCTTTGACAAGTACCTCGCTGAGGCAAACGAAGGACAGGGCATCAAGTTCTCTCCGAAGCTCAAGATCTACTTCCAGTGGATTCTGCCGATTCTGATTCTGATCATTCTCATTCAGGG
>CALERM010000238.1 GCA_937907715.1 uncultured Clostridia bacterium | reverse complement strand
TCGTGCGGACCTGCACCGTCCGTCCGACGGATATCGACTTCGGACAGCATATGAACAACGTGGCATATATCCGCGTGCTGCTCGACTGCTTCTCCGCCGCCCGGATTGCCAGCGGAAGCATCGCCTCCATCGAGGCGCACTACGCCGCGCCCTGTCTGGAGGGAGAATCGCTCTCGGTCTATCAGAAGCAGGAGGGCGAGACCGTCCGCATCGCCATCAAAAAGGAGACCGGCAAGCCCGCCGTCCTCGCCGCCGTCCGCTTCACAAAATAGCCTTGCAGAGTTCCGCGCCCGCAGGGCGAAATAAAATAGAAATCTGTTTTATCCGGCGGCTCTGCCAACCGGACCGGACAGCCGTTAGCGGTTTTACCGTTTACGGCTGTCGCGTACTCCTTGCGGGTAAAAACATTTCTCGCCTCGCAAGTGTGGAATTTGTGCGGCAAAGCCGCACAAATTATGCGCGCAGACGAGGTGCAGCTTTCTATCAAAAATGCCCGCATTTTTGATAGAACCCCCCCGCTGCCGAAGCAGCGGGGGGTGTATGAATTACACCCGCTCCGAATGGTCCTTCTGCCAGAGAGACTCCGCCGTAGGCTGCCTGCAAGCGGCGTATGCCCTGCACTTATCGCACCGATGCTCCGCGCTTTCCGGCGTTTCCAGATCGGTCGAATGCGCGCCGGATTCTGCCGCCTGCGACGCAGCCGCCCGCAAACTCGCCGTCGTTCCGGAAGTCGATGCAGTAAAGCTCCTTGCCGCCGGTCACGCCGCGAATTTCGCGCACGCGGTCTTTCATATACGTCCGCTGTCCGGGAGTCAGAAGCAGCAATGTGTCCGCATTCTGTTCGACGGGCATGTAGTGGAAATACCACGCGAAGACGCAGCCCTTGGAAATGAGCAGATCCAGAAATTCGTCGCTTGTGACAACCTTGTAATTTCTGCTCGTGTAGCAGACGGACACGCCGAAGGGAATGCGGTAGCTGCGCATGAGGTCCATCGCGGCAAGCGCGCGTCGCTGCCCAAAGAAGCAAATGCAAAGTGGAGGAAACAGAAATGCTTGCCGGAAAATGCAGGAAATTCGGAGTGTGAATCGCACAATCTTTTTTTCCGTGCGCCGCGAAATTTTGTCGCATGGTACAATGTTTTTTTCCAGGTGCAATTTCCTCTTGAAAAATGCGCCCGCCGGTGGTAAGCTTGCAGCATCTTAAGTCAGACACCGCAGAAAGGAGACCACGCCATGCGCAGCACCATGAACCGGATGCATACCGCCCGTTTCGCACAGGTCTCCTGCGCGCGCTCTGCCTGCTCTGAGAACACCGTCATTCTGATGATTCTGGACGCCATTTCGGCGTCCATTTTTGCGCTTATTTCCATTCCTTGCATTCGACTTCTTCCGGCGCAAGCCGCCCGAAACCTGACGATCCGCCAACCGCGTGCATGTCTTGCATGAGCATTTTCTGCTCCTGAAAAGCTGCATCCCCAGAGGCTTCGCCATGTTTCGGCGGAGCCTCTTTTTCGTATGTGTTCAAGATCAAGCCCGTGATCAAGCGGTATTGATAAAAATCCCAACGAAAGAGAGACTACCCCATGGAATTTTTCAACTTTGTCATGGCACTCAGCCCCATCGTCGTCGTTCTGGTCGGCATTCTGGCGTTTCACCAGTCGGCGAAAAAAGTCGCGCCGGTCGCGCTGGTCTGGACGCTGGTGCTCGCCTTTACGTATTTTAACGTCACCGGCGCATCCTTCCAGGAAAACGTCGCGACGTATGATCCGCTCGTCTGGAAGGGTTTGAAGGAAGGTCTCAAAATTGTCCTGATGGTCTTCGGTGCATTTGTCATTCTGAATCTGCTGCGCGAGACGGGCGCAATTGAAGACGTCAAGTCCACGATTGCGAGAATCAGCGTCGACCGCCGCGTGCAGGTCGTGATCATTGGCATGATGCTCCCGATTTTTCTGGAGGGTGCGGCAGGCGCCGGCGCACCGGCGGCAATCGCGGCTCCGTTTCTCGTCGCACTGGGCTTTGACCCGGTGACATCGATTGCCATTGCGCTGCTCGGCGACGCAACGCCTGCCTCCTGGGGCGGCGCCGGTCTTACCACCATCAACGGCGGCGCGGCATTGGTGGACGCGGGCGTATCCACGGTGGCGCTCAACTCCGCAATGGTCGGACGGTTTCACATGTTCGGCGTGCTCGTCATTCCGTTTCTCATGGTCTGGATGGCTTACGGCAGGAAGGGTTTCAAGGGCATTGTGCCGTACTTGAGCTTTGCCGGCGTCTCGACGTGTCTTGTGATGTTTGTCCTGTCGAACTATGTCGGCGCCGAGGTCACGTCGATGGGCACGGGTCTTCTCTCGATTCTGCTGTCGGTTGCGTATGTCAAGCTCGTCGGCGTGAAAACCCCGGAGGAGTTCCGCAACAAGGAAGAAGCCCGCGCGCGCAAGTATTCCTCGTTCCGCGCAATGTCTCCCTACATCTACATGCTGGTTCTGCTGCCCGCGGTGCGCTATGGTTTCCCGGCGCTCGTTCCCAACGGCTTTGCGGTCATGTGCACGTTCGGCTACATTTTCTGGGTCGACCTCGTCATTCTGGTCTGCGGCATGCTCGGCGCGGCAACGCTCAAAGTCAGCATGAAAACCTACCGCGAGGTTTGCAAACGCACGGTCGGTCATGTTGCGCCGGTGCTGGTCACGATGGGAAGCCTTCTCGTCGTCGCCTACATCATGCAGTCTCCCAGCACGGGTATGATGAACCTGCTCGCCTCCGATATTGCAGCAGTCGTCGGGAAATTCTATCCGGCAGCGGCGGTTCTGATCGGTTCGAGCGGCGCGTTCATCACAGGTACCGGCTTGGGCTCGAACATCATGTTTGCCGACATGCACCTGCAAGCGGCGCAGGCGCTCTCGATGAACCCCATCACCGTCTTCGCGGGGCAGAACGCGGGCGCTTCGCTCGGCAATCTGATCTGCCCGAACAACACCGTCGCCGCCTGCGCAACGGTCGACCAGATCGGCAACGAAAGCAACGTCATGAAAAAGACGCTCAAGGCATTTGCCATCATTCTGGTGATGTATATGGTTCTCGCCATGCTCTATACCTGCGTGCTGTTCCCGACGTTCGGCATGTAAGGCTCTCAATTTTGAATTGTTTACGAAAGGATGCATTTTTATGAATCAGAAAAAAGTTCTTGGTGTGATCGGGCTCGGGCACGTCGGCGCGCACGTCGCCTACTCTTTGGCGGTGCAGGGCATAGCAGACGAGCTGGTGCTGGTCGATGGAAACGCGCAGAAGCTTGCCAGCGAGGTACAGGATCTGCGCGACGCGGCAGCGTATCTTCCGCACCGGGTCACAGTCCGCGCGGGCGATTTTGCTGACCTTGGCGCATGCGACGTGATTGTCAACAGCGTCGGCAAAATTGAGCTGCTGCGCGAGACGCACGACCGCCTGACCGAGATGGATTTCACCGTTCCCGCCGTGCGCGGCTACGTGCAGAAGATCAAGGCTTCCGGCTTTGACGGCGTACTCATCAACATCACAAACCCCTGTGATATCGTCACGCGCGAGCTGGCGCTCGGGCTTGGACTTCCGAGAGGCAGAGTTTTCGGCACCGGCACGGGGCTTGATACCTCGCGGCTTCTCAGCGCGCTGGCAAGGCAAACCGGCATCGACCACAAGTCCATCACCTGCTACATGCTCGGCGAGCACGGCAACCAGCAGTTTGCCCCCTGGTCCTGCGTCAGCTTCCGCGGCATGCCGCTCGATGTCTGGGCAGAAAAGGACGAGCGCTTCCGCTTCGACCGCGCGGCGCTTCAGAAAGAGTCCATTGGCGGCGGCTGGGTCACATTCTCCGGCAAACTCTGCACCGAATACGGCATTGCGACGACGGCGGCGCGCATGGCGCACATCGTGCTGCACGATGAAAAGGCGATCATGCCGGCAAGCGCTGAGCTTTGCGGCGAGTATGGCGAGACCGGACTGTTTGCCGGCGTTCCGTGCGTGATCGGCGCAGGCGGCGTCGAGGAGGTTGTGGAGCTGCCGCTCACCGAGGAAGAACAAGCGACGTTCCACGCCTGCTGCGAGGGCATTCGCACAAACATGCAGCACCTCAAGGACCTTTGATTTTACTCAGAATTATCTCATAGGAGGCTATGTATTATGAAAATCACTGTGACACCCAATCCGAACCATGGCACGCTTCCTGCGTCTGACAAGCTGGGCTTTGGCACGGTCTTCACCGACCACATGTTCCTCATGGACTATACCGACTGCGGCGGCTGGCACGACGCGCGCATCGTCCCCTTCGGCCCCATTTCCATCTCGCCCGCGGCAAGCGTTCTGCACTACGGCACCGAGGTCTTTGAAGGACTCAAGGCTTACCGCCGTCCGGACGGCGAGGTGCAGCTGTTCAGACCCTGGGAGAACGTCGCGCGCCTGAACCGCTCGTGCGACCGCCTCGGTCTTCCGCGCATCGACGAAGAAGACGGCCTGCAGGCAATCAAGGAGCTGGTCAAGATTGATTCCAGTTGGGTCCCGTCGGACCCCGGCACGTCCTTGTACATCCGCCCGTTCCTGTACTCGACCGACCCGACCCTTGCGCTTCACGGCGTGCATGAGGCGACCTTTGCCATCATCCTCTCCCCGTCCGGCAGCTACTTCTCCGACGGGCTCAAGCCCGTTCCCATCATGGTTGAAACCGAGGACGTTCGCGCGGTGCGCGGCGGCACGGGCGAGGCAAAATGCGGCGGCAACTATGCGGCGGCAAACCGCGCGGGCGACAAGGCGATCGAAAAGGGCTACTCGCAGGTGCTGTGGCTCGACGGCGTTGAGCGCAAATACGTCGAAGAGGGCGGCGGCATGAACGTCATGTTCAAGATCAATGGCACGGTCGTCACGCCGATGCTCACCGGCTCGATTCTTCGCGGCGTGACGCGCAAGTCCTGCATTGAGCTGCTCAAGAGCTGGGGCGTTCCGGTCGAAGAGCGGCTGCTGAGCGTCGACGAGCTTTTCGAGGCGGCGAAGAACGGCACGCTCGAAGAAGCTTGGTGCGTCGGCACGGCGGCGGTCATTTCGCCCATCGGCGAGCTTGCCTGGAACGACGAGAAGTACGTCGTGAATCACAACCAGATCGGCGAGCTTTCCCAGAAGCTCTACGACGAGCTGACCGGCATCCAGTGGGGCACGAAGCCCGATCCGTTCGGCTGGACCTGCATTGTTTAATTTTCAGGCGCTTTCGCGCAAAAAGCTCCGCCATCTTGGATGGCGGAGCTTTTGTGTTGACGTTACGCGCGGCTGCAATAGATCACGATGCGCGACTGCCGACCGTAGGTGCAGGTGTAAAGAACGAGCGGATAGCCGCTGTCTGTGACCTTTTCGGTCTCGGCGGGGCTGATGGTCGCAGTCTCGGAAACCACATAGCTGTTGACCGTACCGTCCATGGCGGTGAAGGTGACGGAGTCTCCGGCTTTGAGCATGCCGAGGCTTCCGAAGTGGTTGACGTAGTTGTGTCCCGCGATGACCAGATCGTCGGTCTCGGCGCTGCCGAACTGGCGGCAGGGCGCCATCTTGAGCCGCTCATAGTCCCAGTCGGACATAATGGGAAGCGACAGGTTCAGCGCAGGAAGATCGAGAACGCCAATATACTCATAGTCGCCGACCATGGTCACAGGACCGGTGGTATACGGCTCGTCGTCGGTCTCCAGAATCTCGTCCATCGACGGCTCGGGCAAATGTTTTACAGTTTCTTCCTGATTTGTCACCTGTGTTTCCATTGCGACGCTCTGCGCCTGCTCGATCTGCTTCTGAATCTCGCTGACTGCCTCCTGTGAGGCGGTTCCGGCGTGCGCGTCCTCGGCGCGATTATACCCAAAGAGGAGCAGCGCCGAACCAATCAACGCTGCTCCCAGCAGGATACATACAATACCCAGCTTATGCTTCATGTCAGGACTCCTTCTTTTTGCGGAGCATCATGACACCGGCAAGCACCAGCGCCAGACCCATTGCGCCCAGAACCGGCACGGGCCAGTTGAGCTGACCGGTCTGAATCAGACCTTCGGTGTTGCGGACGGTGAAGGTGGTGCCGTCGAACGAGTAAGAGACGGTGTAGCCCTCGGGCACTTCAAGCTCTTTGACGTTCCAGTCGTGGCTGCCCGTAGCGTCTAAGTCATGCCAGCTGTAGTGCCAGTTGTTCCAGTCGCCGAGCGTGACGGTGTCGATGACGGTGTTGCCATCTAACAGCTGAATCGTAACGGAGTTCGGGCGGGTCTTGCTTGTGCCGGACCAGATTTTATCGACCTCGAGATAGGTCTTGTCCTCGCTGGGCTTGGGGGTCGGCTTGGGGTCGTCGCCGCCGGACGAGGGGCTGGAGAACTTGTTGGTAAAGACGATATCGGTCTTGTCCGTGCTTTCCGCGACGCGCGCCACGACGGTCGCTTCGAGCTTATTGAGGTCCGTACCGTCTTCTGCGTAGGCGTTCGTGACGGTGACGGTGATGTGAAACACGCGCGTATCGTAGCGGCAGCGCGAGTGCTTCTTGATGATCACCTGCTCGAGCGTATACTGATACACACCGACGTGGTCAAACGTTGCGGTCCACTCGGCGCGGACGCCCTCGGTCTTGCCATTGACGGTGAGCGTCATGCGCTTGTAGGTTTCGCTGGTCTTCTCGTCAGTATACGACTCGACCTTCGGGTCGCTATCGCTGAGATTCGGATCGGGGGCATCGCCCACAGGAGTCAGCTTGAAATAATATTCGAGGTCCTTTCTCGGCGCGCTGCCCTTGATGACCAGCGTCATGGGGATGATCGCCGTCACGGAGCCATCTTCGCCGGTGGTGATTGCCGGGCTGTACGCCGTCTCGTCGGCTGCGGCAGCGCCGGGGACCATCGTCAGACACAGCAGCAGCGCCAGAGCCAGCGCCGACACTCTGCACAAAGTCTTTCTCATAGGTGCTTCCTCCTACTCATTTCAGGCGCTCGATGGGCTGCATCCGCGCCAGAAGTATCGTTCTTGCGTCCGTAAATTCTGTCGAGCAGGTCGACATCGCCAGAATCTTCGGACTGTCTGCCGTGCGCAGCGCGGAGATCACGTCCGCGTGCTGAAATAATGCGTGTTCACCGGCAAAATCCAGCAGACCGGTTATATCATCCTGCCAGCGCGCCGGCTCGAAGATGTTTTCTTCGGAGGCGGTCACGACGAGGCAGGCAAAGATTTCGAGGTGATAGGCTTTTCCGGGCATCATAAGAACGCCCGTGGTGTTATCTTCAAAAAACTGCTTCTCTTTATACAGGTCCAGGTCGCCGAACATGCGGCTGGCGTCCATGTGGTGCCCGTAGAGAAGATTATAGGTGTCGCCGAAGCGGCTGTCGTTGGAGGCGTCTAAAAAGATGCTTCCGGCGAGGGCGAAATTGCCGTAGACGTCGGTGTTGACGTATTCGAGGTTGTCCTCGCCCTGCAGGACGGGGTAGTCGATTTTGGTGTTGTCCAGCGTCAGCCAGGCGCAGACGTCGGGGTTGATCGTGCGCAGCTCGGCGAAGGACGCATCGTCCTCCGTGCCGTCGGCTGACAGGGTGGGCTTTAATTTGAGCATGTCCGCCTGGACGTTTTCGGCGGCGGCGTAGACGCGCGAATTATCCCACAGCGCGTAAGCCGAGTACGCGCCCGCGCCTAGAAGCGCCAGCGCCACGGCAAGCGAAACCAGACGATTCAGGATTCTGAGCAGATGCTTTGCCATAGCTTGTTACCTTTGAGGGGGTGGCTCCGGGGCGGGCTTGCAGCCGCCCGCCCCTTCGCCGTATAAAAAGGAATGCAGGAATTGACTTA
>CALERM010000237.1 GCA_937907715.1 uncultured Clostridia bacterium | reverse complement strand
GCGCCGGCGTAGATATGAAGCTTCTCGTCTTCCTCCACAATCAGCTTGCACCGGCCGTAGTCCGGAAGACCGACGCCGACGCCTGCGTTTTTCATCGCACAGGCAAGACCGACCGGCTTTCCGGCTTTGATCGCCGCGTCAAACTCGGGCTTGACCGCCTCGAGTGTCTCGACAAGACCGGTCTCCGCGCCGACAATCTGACCGTTCGGCAGAACGCCGCCCGGGCGAATGGCGTTGCGGTAGCGAATCTCCCACGGGCTGATGCCGATTTTCTCTGCCATCTCGTTGAGCAGGCTCTCGATGGCAAAGCAGGTCTGCGTCACGCCGAAGCCGCGGAACGCGCCCGCGGGGGGATTGTTCGTGTAATAGGCTCTTCCCTTGATTTCGAAGTTTTCGTAGGCGTAGGGACCTGCCGCGTGCGTGCAGGCGCGCTCCAGAACAGGACCGCCGAGCGATGCAAACGCGCCCGTATCGGACACGACCTCCGCCTTCACGCCCTGAATGATGCCGTTTTCGTCGCAGCCGATCGTAAAGTCCATCCAGAACGGGTGGCGCTTCGGATGGACCAGCAGCGACTCTTCTCTCGAGAGCCTGACCTTCACAGGAAGATGCGTCACGTAGGTGATGAGCGCCGCATGGTGCTGGACCGACATGTCTTCTTTTCCGCCGAAGCCGCCGCCGACGAGCTGGTTTTCGACCTTGATCTTCTTCGTGCCCAGCAGCAGCGAGCATTCGTGCAGCGTCGTGTGCGACGACTGGTCGGTCGTCAGCAGCATCACATCGCCGTCGCGGTCGATATAGGCAACCGCGCACTCCGGCTCCAGGAATGCATGCTCGGTCCAGGGCGTCTCAAAGTGGCGGGAAATAACGTATTTCGAGTTGGCAATCGCGCCGTCGGCGTCTCCACGGCTTACATGGCGGATTGCCTGTAAATTTGTGCCTTCCTCGTCGAAGACGCGGGGCGCGTCGGGCTGCATCGCCTCAAACGGGCTGTGGACCGCAGGCAGAACCTCATAGTCGACCTTGACGAGCTTCTTTGCCTTTTCCAGCGTTTCCTGATCGTTTGCCACAACCAGCGCAATCGCGTCGCCCAGGTAGTGCGTCAGACCGCCTACGGGCACGAGCGTATACTGGTCGTGCTTGATATGACCGACCAGATTGGAGCCGGGAATATCGTCTGCCGTCAGCACCGCGCACACGCCCGGAAGCGCAAGCGCCTTCGATGCGTCGATGGATTTGACTCTTGCCCTTGCATATTTCGCGCGGACCGCCGAGCCGTAGGTCATATACGGCACATAGCAGTCGTCGGGATATTTTCCGTAGCCGAGGACCTTTTCCTCCACGTCGAGCCGGTGGACGCTCGAGCCGACCTTCCAGTCATTTTCCGAGGGCGCCGGAATTTTCCCGCCCTCGCGCAGCAGCTTCGCCGCCAGGCGCACGGCGGCAATGATCTTCACATAGCCCGTGCAGCGGCAGTAGTTGTTGCGCAGTGCATAGCGGATTTCCGCGTCGGTGGGATTCTGATTTTTGTCGAGCAGCGCCTTCGTGCAAAGCACCATACCCGGAATGCAGAAGCCGCACTGCACCGCGCCCGCCTCTCCGTAGGCATAGGTATAGAGCTTCTTTTCTTCCTCGCTGAGACCCTCGACGGTAAGAATATGCTTTCCCTCCAGCCGGTCGGTCATCGGCGTACAGGCGCGGACGGTCTCGCCGTCAATGATCACCGTACATGCCCCGCACGCGCCCTCCGAGCAGCCGTCCTTCACAGAGGTCAGGCGCAGCTCATCGCGCAGATAGCGCAGCAGCTTCTGGTTTTTTGTTGTCTCAACGGACTTGCCGTTGACAAAGAAGACAGCCATTGCAAAAACTCCTCTTGCTTGAATTTCGGTTCTCACGTCACAGAAGCTCTGTTCTCGGCATCCAGCCACCGTAATTCCGAGGTTTGGAAGCAGGCGTCCGGCGCAGAAGCGGCAGACGCCTTAAAATCTATTTGCATTATACAATTATTTTTAGCGTCTCGCAAGAACTTCACCAAAAATTCCAGCTCATTCGTTATATTTTTTATCGATCACGCCCAAACGGGAACCTTTTCTACAACCGCTCGTCAGAACCGGCAGCGAAGCGCAGCTTGCGGAAAGCGTCTACAAAGAATGCCAGCACAAACAGGTAAAAAAGCGCCGTCATCAGCCAGCCGCCCACGCTGAGGCTGAAATCCCAGAAGCCATGCAGCAGCGTCGGCACGAGCAGACCCGCGCGCAGATACTGCTCCGGCATCTCGTCGGGCAGCTCGATGTAATACCGCTGCATCGCCCGCTCGACCATCTTCGCCTGCCCGAGATAAATGCCCATGTACACGGCAAAGAAACAGTGCCCCGGCACGGAAAGAAGGGCTCTGGACACCGCGGCGGCAAAGCCGAACTGCGCAACATACAGAATGTTTTCCAGCGCCGCAAAGCCGAGCGCAGCAAACACGCAGTAGACCACCGCGTCGAACCGGTAGTCGAATGCCGGATGGCTCCATGCAAACTTCATCACCACCCAGCGCTTGCATGCCTCCTCCACCAGTGCAACCGCCAGAAAATTTTCAATCACCAGCCGCAGCGCAGACCCGCTCAGCAGCACCTCCAGCGCCCGCATCAGCGCGCCCTCGACCACGCCGGCAGCAATCCCAGACAGCGCGCCGAACAGCGCCAGCTTCAGAAGCAGTCCCGGCGGCTCTTTTTCAATCCGGTCGAGCCGGTAGACCTGCGCCATCAGAAACACGGCAGGCACCAGCGCGGCAAGCAGCAAAAACGGACTCATAGCGTTCTCCCTTTATAATAGCGGTGAAAATACCTGCAAGAGTGTTCGAATGACTCTCTGGTACAGGTGGACATGGCGGCAGCGCGCGTAGGTCATTTCGCGGCAGACGGGGAAGGTTTCCTCAAAATCCGCCGCCACCTGCCGGACCGCGGGGGTGCCGTAGAGATAGACAGCGTCCTCAAAGTGCAGATACAGGCTGCGGAAATCCATATTGACCGTCCCGACGACTGCGTAGCGGTTGTCGGACAGGCAGACCTTTGAATGGATGAAGCCGGGCTTATACTCGAAAATGCGCACACCGGCTTCCGTCAGAACCTCATAGTTGGCGCGCGTCACAGCGTGGACATACCACTTGTCCGGGATGCCGGGGGTGATGATGCGCACATCGACGCCGGTCTTTGCCGCGACGCACAGCGCCGAGATCATCTTGTCGTCCAGGATCAGATACGGCGTCATGATCCACAGGCGGTCGCTGGCAGATTGAATCAGGCTCTGGAAAATCGTCGCGCCGACGTCCTCATGGTCCAGCGGGCTGTCTGCAAAGGGCTGCAGATACCCTTCGCCCGCGGGCGAGTCCGGGTAATCCGGGCGGAACGCCTCGACGTCCTCTTCCAGCCCCGCGACATAGTCCCAGATGCTCAGAAACATCATGACCATCGACCAGACCGCCTCGCCGCGGACCAGAATGCCGCAGTCCTTCCAGTGCCCGAAGCGCTCGACTTCGTTGATGTATTCGTCCGCCAGATTGACCCCGCCCGTGAAGCCGACCTTTCCGTCGATGAGCATGAGCTTGCGGTGGTCGCGGTTGTTGAGTCTGCCGGAGAGCACGGGGATAAAGGGATTGAACACGTGCGCCTGAATGCCCATCTCGCGCAGCTTTTTGCAATAGCGCATCGGAAGGCGGGTGATGCAGCCGAAATCGTCGTACATCACGCGCACATCGACGCCCTGCATCGCCTTGCGGCGCAGCACATCCAGAATTGCATCCCACATCCTGCCGTTGTTGATGATGAAAAATTCGAGAAAAATATAGTGCTCCGCCTGCTCCAGCTCTTCGAGCATGCGCGCAAAGCAGCGCTCTCCGCTCGGAAAATAGACCGCCTGCGAATCATCGTACACGGGATAGCGCGAGCTGGCGAGCAGATACCGCGCATGGTTCCACGCCGGAATATCTGTTTTTTCCAGCGATTGCATCACGCGCTCGTTCTGGCGCAGATGCTGGGCGACCATGACCTCGACGCGCGCCATGCGTCGGTTTTCCCGATCGGAGATGCGGTTGCCGCCGAAGAGCAGATAGATCGTAATGCCCGCAACCGGGAAGGCGAGAATCAGCACAATCCACGCCATCTTATAAGACGGATTGCTCCTGCCGGTCATGATGGTCAGCACCGCAATCCACGAAATCACACTTATCGCGATGCGCACCCAGCGCCAGTATTCGCGCAGCCAGTCCATCCCCGCCACCACGAACAGGATTTGCAGCAGAATACCCAGCGACACCACAACCACCCGCTGAAACAGCAGCTTCGGCAAATTCCGCACAGACGCACTCCCTTTCGCTTTTTTCCGTTATATTCAGTATAACACGTTTGCCGCGCGCTTACAAGTCGGCTTGCGTCGTTTTGAACTTTTGTTTGAAAATTCTTCTTGTATCGTGCAGCCGCCTGTGCTATAATAGAACACTACAAAATTACGTCTGCCGGAAACCCCGGCAGCTGTCAGGAGATACAGCCATGCAGGATACCATCCGGGTGCAGGGCGCCCGCGTCAATAATCTCAAGAACATTTCTGTCAGCATTCCGCGCGACAAGCTCGTCGTCCTCACGGGGCTTTCCGGCTCCGGCAAATCATCGCTTGCCTTCGACACCATCTATGCCGAGGGGCAGCGGCGCTATGTCGAGTCGCTGTCGAGCTACGCGCGCATGTTCCTCGGGCAGATGGACAAGCCCGACGTCGACGCCATCGACGGCTTGTCCCCCGCCATCTCCATCGACCAGAAGACCACCAGCAAAAACCCCCGCTCCACGGTCGGCACAGTGACGGAGATCTACGATTATCTGCGTTTACTCTGGGCGCGCTGCGGCGTGCCGCACTGCCCGAAGTGCGGAAAGGAAATCCAGCGGCAGTCGGTCGACCAGATTGTCGATCAAATCATGAGTCTTCCGGAGCGGACGCGCTTTCAGATTCTCTCCCCCGTCGTGCGCGGGAAAAAGGGCGAACACACGAAGGTGCTCGACGACGCCCGGCGCGGCGGCTACGTGCGCGCGCGCATCGACGAAAGCGTCTACGACCTTTCCGAGGAAATCAAGCTCGACAAGAACAAAAAGCACCACATCGACGTCGTGATCGACCGTCTGGTCATGAAGCCCGATCTTGCGCGGCGTCTAACAGATTCTGTGGAAACCGCGCTGTCTCTTTCCGGCGGGCTTGTGATTCTCAACGAGGTAGACGGCGACAGGGACACAATCTTCTCGCAGAACTACGCCTGCGAGGACTGCGGCATCAGCCTGCCGGAGCTGTCTCCGCGCATGTTTTCCTTCAACAATCCCTACGGCGCATGCCCGGTCTGCTCGGGTCTCGGCACGCAGCTGGTCGCAGATCCCGACCTTGTCATCCCCGATTGGGACAAGTCCATCCTGGACGGCGCGATTCAGGCAAGCGGCTTCAACAATGTCAAGGACGATTCAATCGCCCGGATGTATTTTGAGGCGCTGGCAAAAAAATATCATTTTTCGCTCACAACGCCCATGAAGGACCTTCCCAAGGACGCGCTGCATGCCGTTCTCTACGGCACAGGTAAGGAAAATCTCACCATCTACTATGAGCGCGCCAACGGGCGCGGCACGCTCGAGCGCCCGTTTGAGGGCGTTCTCAACAACGTCTCGCGCCGCCTGAGCGAAACCCAGTCCGACGCGATGCGCAAGGAACTGGAGGAGTGCATGTCCGAGCGCCCGTGCCCGAAGTGCCACGGAAACCGGCTGTCGGACATCAGCCTTGCCGTCACGGTCGGCGGCATGAACATCATGGACTTCTGCCGGCTTCCCGTGAGCGAAGCGCTCGACTTCATGGAGCATCTGGAGCTGACCGGCTCCATGGCGGTCATTGCCGCGCAGATTCTGCGGGAAATCCGCTCGCGCCTGCGCTTTTTGCAGGCGGTGGGACTTTCTTACCTGACGCTCTCGCGCGCGGCGGGGACCCTGTCCGGCGGCGAAAGCCAGCGAATCCGGCTTGCCACCCAGATTGGCTCGAGTCTGATGGGCGTTCTTTATATTCTCGACGAGCCATCGATCGGGCTTCATCAGCGCGACAATGACAAGCTGCTCGACACTCTTCGCCATCTGCGCGATCTGGGAAACTCCGTGCTGGTCGTCGAGCATGACGAGGACACGATGCGCGCGGCGGACTTCATCGTCGACGTCGGTCCCGGCGCGGGCATTCACGGCGGCGAGATTGTCGCGGCAGGTTCGATTGACGATATCATCGCCGAGCCGCGTTCCATCACGGGACAGTATCTCTCGGGCGCAAAAAAAATCCCCTTGCCGTCCGAGCGGCGCAAGGGAAACGGAAAAGAACTCAAAATCTTCGGCGCAGCGGAAAACAATCTGCAGCATCTGGACGTTTCGTTCCCGCTCGGCACATTCCTCTGCGTAACCGGCGTGTCCGGCTCCGGCAAATCGAGCCTGATCAACGAAATCCTCTATAAAAAGCTTGCCGCGAGTCTGAACCGCGCGCGTACCCGCCCCGGCAAATTCGACCGCATCGAAGGGCTTGAGCATCTGGACAAGGTCGTCGGCATCGACCAGAGCCCGATCGGCAGAAGCCCCCGCTCGAATCCCGCAACCTACACGGGTCTGTTCGGCGACATCCGTGACCTGTTCGCCTCCACGCAGGACGCCAGAACGCGCGGCTACGGTCCGGGCAGATTCTCATTCAACACCAAGGGCGGCAGGTGCGAGGCATGCTGTGGCGACGGTCTGGTAAAGATCGAAATGCACTTTCTCGCCGACGTCTATGTCCCCTGCGAGGTCTGCCACGGCAGCCGCTACAACCGCGAGACGCTCGAGGTCCGCTACAAGGGCAAGAACATCTCCGAGGTTCTCGACATGACTGCCGAGGAGGCGCTCTCGTTCTTCGAAAACCTGCCGAAAATCCGCCAGAAGGTGCAGACGCTCGTCGACGTGGGTCTGGGCTATGTGAAGCTCGGGCAGAGCTCCACCACGCTCTCCGGCGGCGAGGCGCAGCGCGTGAAGCTTGCCACTGAGCTTTCCCGCCGTGCAACCGGCAGAACCATCTACATTCTTGACGAGCCGACCACGGGGCTTCATATGGCGGACGTGCACCGGCTCATTGAGGTTTTGCAGCGGCTGGTCGACGCGGGAAACACGGTGCTGGTCATCGAGCACAATCTGGATGTGATCAAGACCGCAGACTATATTCTCGATCTCGGTCCCGAGGGCGGCAGCGGCGGCGGCAGCATCGTCTGCCAGGGCACGCCCGAGGACGTCGCCGCCTGCGAAAAAAGCTATACGGGGCAGTATCTCAAAAAGCTTCTGAAGTAATTTCATCCAGAGAGGGAGGAACGCGCCATGTCCGTTCATGAAGGTCACCGTCAGCGCATGCGCCGCCAGCTCAGAACCAGCGGTATGGACTCGCTGTCCGACGTGCAGGTGCTGGAGGTTCTGCTCTACTACGCCATCCCCCGCGCCGATACCAATCCGATTGCCCACCGGCTGCTGGAGCGTTTCGGGTCTCTTTCCGGCGTTCTGGAAGCCGCGCCGGACGAGCTTCTGAAAATCGACGGCATGGGCGACGCCGCGGCGCAGCTCATCTGCCTGATTCCGCAGCTTGAGCGGCGGCACTTCATCGACCGCAGCGGCAAGGCGAGCATTCTGGACTCCACCAGCAAGTGCGGGCAGTATCTCGTGCCATTTTTCCACGGCGAGCAGGAGGAGGTCGTCTACCTGCTGTGTCTGGACGCCAAATGCAAGGCGCTTTGCTGCGTGCCGGTCCACCGGGGCAGCATCACGGTCGCCTCCATCAGTGTGCGCAAAATTGTCCAGACCGCGCTCAATCAGAACGCCGCCTCGGTTGTTCTGGCGCACAACCACCCGAGCGGCTATGCGCTGCCGAGCCAGGAGGATCTGGACACCACGCGCACGCTGCAAACGGCATTGCAGGCAGTCGGCATCGTGCTTGCCGACCACATCATTGTCGCCGACGACGATTATGTTTCGCTGGCGGACGACGGCTATCTGGGAGGTCCCTATGGACTTTAAACTTGTTTCCGACTACAAACCGACCGGCGACCAGCCGAAGGCAATTGACTCGCTGGTGCGCGGCATTGAGATGGGGCTGGACGATCAGGTCCTGCTCGGCGTCACCGGCTCCGGCAAAACCTTCACGATGGCAAACGTCATTGCGAAATTAAACCGCCCGACGCTCGTGCTGGCGCACAACAAAACGCTCGCAGCGCAGCTGTGCTCGGAGTTCCGCGAGTTTTTCCCGGAAAACGCCGTCGAGTATTTCATCTCCTACTACGACTACTATCAGCCCGAGGCGTATATCGCTCACACGGACACATATATCGAGAAGGATTCTGCCATCAACGACGAAATCGAACGCCTGCGCCACTCGGCAACCTCGTCTCTTGCCGAGCGCCGGGATGTGATTGTGGTTTCCTCCGTTTCGTGCATCTACGGTCTGGGCGACCCGATCGACTATAAAAACATGGTCATCAGCCTGCGCACCGGACAGACGCGCGAGCTGGGCGAGCTGATGCGCCGCCTGACCGATATCCGCTATGAGCGCAACGACATGAACTTCACACGAAACACCTTCCGCGTCCGGGGCGATACGCTGGAAATTTACCCCGCCTACTGGGCGGGGCGCGCCATCCGCGTGGAGTTTTTCGGCGACGAAATTGACCGCATCTCCGAAATCAACGCCGTCACCGGCATGCCGGAGCGCGTGGTCCAGCACGTCGCCATCTATCCGGCGTCGCACTATGTCGCCTCCAAGGAAAAAATGGCGCGCGCGATGCACGACATCGAAGACGAAATGTGGCAGCAGGTCAAATTCTTTGAGGAACACGACAAGCTTTTGGAGGCGCAGCGCATCCGCCAGCGGACGCAGTATGACCTCGAGATGCTCTCGGAAATCGGTTTCTGCACAGGCATTGAGAACTATTCGCGCGTCATTGCCGGGCGCGCCCCCGGCACCCCGCCGACCACGCTCATTGACTACTTCCCGGACGATTTTCTGCTGTTTGTCGACGAGAGCCACGTCACGCTGCCGCAGGTGCGCGCGATGTACAACGGCGATCATTCGCGCAAGCAGTCGCTGGTCGACTACGGCTTCCGGCTGCCCTCGGCGTATGATAACCGCCCGCTCAAATTCGACGAGTTTGAACAGAAAATCCATCAGGCAATCTTCGTCTCCGCCACGCCGGGCGACTATGAGCGCGAGCATGCGGCAAACATTGCCGAGCAGCTTATCCGCCCCACGGGGCTTCTCGACCCCGAGGTCTTCATCCGACCGATCGAAGGACAGATCGACGATCTGATCGGCGAAATCAACGCCACAACTGCAAAAGGCGAGCGCACGCTCGTCACCACGCTGACCAAAAAGATGGCGGAGGACCTGACCAAATACCTTACCGAAAACGGCATCCGCGTGCGCTACATGCACTCGGACATCGGCGCGATGGAGCGCATGGAAATCATCCGCGATCTGCGTATGGCAAAGTTCGACGTTCTGATCGGCATCAACCTCCTGCGCGAAGGTCTGGATCTGCCGGAGGTTTCGCTGATTGCGATTTTGGATGCGGACAAGGAGGGCTTCCTGCGCTCGGAGACGAGTCTGATTCAGACCATTGGCAGAGCCGCGCGAAACGCCGAGGGCCGGGTTCTTCTTTACGCCGACAAAATCACCCCTGCCATGCGCGCGGCAATGGACGAAACCGCCCGCCGCCGCCAGATTCAGGACGATTATAACAAGGCGCATGGCATCGTGCCGAAAACAATCGTCAAGTCCGTGCGCGACCTGATCGAAATCTCCGCCACGCCGACTCCCGAGCGCGCAGGCAAAAGCGGCGTGAAGATGACGAAGCAGGAGCTGCAGCGCCAGATCGAGAAGCTCGAAAAGAGCATGCGCGAGGCGGCACGGATGATGGAATACGAGTATGCCGCCGTGCTGCGAGACGAGATTATCCGGCTGCGCGGGGAAGTGAATCAGACCAGGTGATTCTGGGCTGGACCACGGCGCGGAGTTGAAAACAAGACTACAGAATATCAAAAACCCGGAGCTAGCTCCCTGCTGGTAAGACGGTAAAATCAAATTTCTTGGAACAGGCATGATTTCGGTCATGCCTGTTCCGCTTTTAGCAGCTCATCCACGGGAATGTAGCCCACAAGGTCGTACTCGATATGTACCTTCTGTCTGCGCTTGCCGCTGGACTTGTCAGGTGCATCTACATAGACCGCCTTGACAAGCTC
>CALERM010000236.1 GCA_937907715.1 uncultured Clostridia bacterium | reverse complement strand
TAGGAGCCGATGACGCCGAGCAGAATCGGGATGATCTTGATCATGCCCTTGCCCCAGATGTTGGCGGCGATGATGATGACGATGGCGACCATCGCAATCCACCAGTTCTGCGCGCAGTTGTTGATGGCGGAGGACGACAGGTTCAGACCGATGGCGATGATGATCGGACCTGTGACAATCGGCGGGAAGAAGCGCATGACTTTCTTGGCACCGAAGGCTTTGAACAGACCTGCGAGGACGACATACACAAGACCTGCGCACGCGACGCCGAAGCAGGCGTAGGGGAGCATTTCCTTATTGGGCTGACCGTCGATCATGGGAGCGATCGTTGCGTAGCCGCCGAGGAAGGCGAACGACGAGCCGAGAAACGCCGGGACAATGCCGCCGGTGATGAGGTGGAACAGGAGCGTGCCGAGACCGGCAAACAGCAGCGTCGTGGAGACGTCCAGACCTGTCAGGATGGGGACCAGGACCGTTGCGCCGAACATCGCGAACATGTGCTGGAAGCCGAGCACAAACATTCTGCCCGCGCCGAGCTGTCTTGCATCATAGATGCCTTCTTCGGGAATCTTCTTTTTACCCATTTTGATCTCCTCTCTTCATTCCGCGTCCGGGAGGCCGCATTTTTTCTCAAAAAAAAGGAACTGTGAATGGAAACACCAATCACAATTCCCGTATCTTTGAAAAACACCATGTCGGCGTTTTGAAAACACTGCCGCCCGGAACAAAAACGGGAGCACCACAGCCAAAGATAAGACACATCGTCTGCTTCATTGCCATGCACTCCCTTCCTTACGTTTACCGTCAGCCATTATACCGGCTGGGGTCCGGAAAGGCAAGTGTGAGTTTTGTCAATATTTTGCCATCTTTTTTATCGCTCTTGCACGTTTTTTACAAAACCGGCGCGCGCAGGCATTGTCTGCGCGCGCCGGTTGGGGTGCCATTTTGTTTGGCTCAGTCGGCGAACAGCGGGGTCGACAGATACCGGTCGCCGGTGTCGGGCAGCAGCACAACGATGGTCTTGCCGGCGTTTTCCGGACGCTTTGCCAGCTCGATTGCCGCCCAGACGGCTGCGCCGGAGGAAATACCGACCAGAACGCCCTCGCGGCGTCCGAACTCCTTGCCGGTCTGGAAGGCATCGTCGTTGTCGACGGGGATGATTTCGTCGTAGACCTTTGTGTCCAGCACTGCCGGAACGAAGCCCGCGCCGATGCCCTGAATCTTATGCGGTCCTGCCACGCCGGTCGACAGCACGGCAGACGTCTTCGGCTCGACCGCGACGACCTTCACAGCCGGATTTTTCGACTTGAGGAATTCGCCCACGCCGGTGATGGTGCCGCCGGTGCCGACGCCCGCGACGAAGTAGTCGACCTTGCCGTCGGTGTCTTCCCAGATCTCGGGACCCGTCGTCTCAAAATGCGCCCTGGGGTTTGCGGGGTTCACGAACTGACCGGGGACAAAGCTGTTCGGAATCTCCTTTGCCAGCTCATCTGCCTTGGCAATCGCGCCCTTCATGCCCTTCGCGCCCTCGGTGAGGACCAGCTCTGCGCCGTATGCCTTCATCAGCTGGCGGCGCTCGACGGACATGGTCTCGGGCATGACGATGATGATGCGGTAGCCGCGCGCGGCAGCGACGGAGGCAAGCCCGATGCCGGTGTTGCCGGAGGTCGGCTCAATGATCACGGAGCCTTCCTTCAAAAGCCCCTTCTGCTCGGCGTCGTCGATCATTGCCTTGGCAATACGATCCTTGACGGAGCCGGCGGGGTTGAAGTATTCGAGCTTTGCCAGAAGCCTTGCTTTGAGGTCATGCGCTTTTTCAATATGGGTGAGCTCCAGAAGCGGGGTTTTACCAATCAGCTGGTCGGCGGAAGTATAAATCTTGGACATATTCAAAATCTCCTTTTTTTCAAGACAAATGTTTATATGTATGTTGTGGTTTGACCGGAATGGATTGCTTACCGCCCGCCGCAACATCGCTCGTATCGGGCGGCGCAAAACACAATCTGCTGCATAATCAGAACCCGCTTTCATTTTATTTATACCACTTACTTGGTAGGTTGGTATAGTTATAGCACGCAGCAGGCGTTCTGTCAAGGGGTATCTGAAAATTTTTCCGCTATTGAAAAAGCGGTCCGCACCGGAATCGGCGCGGACCGCTCATTCGTTTATTCCGTTTCCGGGCGCAGGGTTTGTAAAAGCTTCTGCAGGCTTTGCGCGAAAGCCGCCTCGTCGAGCCCGGCGTACTGCACGACGGCGCAGCGCTCTGCCTCCGAAGGGGCTTTGCGCAGGTAAAATTCCGACAGCAGCGGCGCAGACAGCCCCGCATCCTCCAGCGCCGCGCGCAGGTTTTGCCCGCGCGCTTCCGTGTGGAATTCCAGCAGAAAATGAAGTCCCGCCACCGCCTGACGCGCCGTACACAGCCGCGCCGTCTGCGGCTGCGATAAAAGCTCCAGCAGCCCTTGCAATCGCGCCTTGTAGTGCTTCTTCATCCGCGAAATATGGCGCTCAAAGTAGCCGCCATCCAGAAACCGTGTCAGCGTCAGCTGCTCGAACGACGGCACGGCGCAGCTGTAAAAGCCCATGGTGCTTCTCCACCGCGCAAGCAGCGCCTGCGGCAGAATCATGTAGCTGATGCGAAGCGCGGGCGCGATGGTTTTGGAGAAGGTGTTGAGATAGATGACTCTGCCGCGGGTGTCGAGGCTTTGCAGCGTCGGAATCGGAAGCCCCGAGAAGCGAAACTCCGAGTCGTAGTCGTCCTCGATCAGAAAGCGCTGCTCGCCGCGCTCCATCCACGCCAGCAGCTCCTGCCGCCGGGGAATCGGCATAACGGTTCCGGTCGGGTACTGGTGAGACGGGGATACATGGACAATCTGCGCCCCGCTTGCTTCCAGCTCTGCCACGCGGATGCCGCTTTCGTCCATCGGCACCGGCGCCACCTCCGCGCCGCTGCGGCTGTAGACCTGTGCCAGCGTCCGGTGGCAGGGATCCTCAATCGCAAAGCGCTGCCCGCGCCCGAGAAACTGCGCCAGAAGCGCGTAAAAATACTCCGTGCCCGCGCCGATCATGATCTGCTCCGGCTGGACCACAAGCCCCCGCTGGCGCGCCAGCTCCTCCGCAATTGCCCGGCGCAGCGGCAGAAGTCCCCCATTCGGCACGGGCTGCAGCAGATACTGCCCTTCATCTAAAATAACGCTGCGCATCAGCTTTGCCCACACGGAAAACGGAAACAGCTCTGCCGCGGCGTTCTGCTGCGGCGCCATCTCCGGCGCTTTTGTCATCTCCGGTGCGCGCCGCGCGGGCGCCTTTGCAAGCAGCGGCATGTGCGCCACAAAATAGCCTGAGCGCTCGCGCGAGGTGAGATACCCCTCGTCCAGCAGCTGGGCGTAGGCGGTCTCGACGGTGATTTTGCTCAGACTCAGGTGCTCTGCCAGCGCCCGCTTCGACGGCAGCTTTTCCCCGCCGGGCAGGCTTCCCGAGAGGATGTCTGCGCGGATTGCTTCGTACAGCTGGACATAGAGCGGCGTTTTGCTTTCGTGGGATAGCTCATAGGTTCGTATCATGGCGTCCTCGCAATCTGACCCTGGAAACCAGAATCATTTTGGCAATTTCTTAAATGCCAGTCTATGCTATAATATCGGCACGCAACGAAAAAGTCAAGGAGGGAGATTTCCGACCATGAAAGAGAACAAGTTTTCCACGTATCAGATTGTGTTTGTCGCGGTGATGGCGGCGATTGTCTGCGTTGTGACCTTCTTCCGCTTCCCGCTGCTCGGCTCGAAGGTCCATTTTGCAAACGCCATGTGCCTGCTCTCCGGCATGCTGTTTGGACCGGTGCTGGGCGGTCTTGCCGCGGGCTTCGGCTCGATGCTCTATGACGCGCTGTTTGGCGGCTACGATCTGATCAACTGCCTGATTACCTTTGTGTCCAAGTTCCTGATGGCTGCCATCTGCGCCTGGCTCGCTTTCGGCGGCAAGGAAGACAGCAAAGGCAAGCACGTGCGCCTTGTTGTGGGCAGCGTCATCGGCGCGCTGAGCTACGTGGCGCTCTACATGCTCAAGACCTACATCTTCCAGCGCTTTGTCCACGGGTATCCGCTCGACGCCGTCGTCGTCACGATGGGCAGCAAGCTTCCCGCATCTCTGATCAACGCCGTCTTTGCCATGATCGTCGCGCCGATTCTCTACGCGGCAATCGCCCCGGCGCTGCGACGCAGGGGTCTTCTGGAAAAGCTCCGCAAAT
>CALERM010000235.1 GCA_937907715.1 uncultured Clostridia bacterium | reverse complement strand
TCGGGTCGTAATTCGGGTCGTAATTCGGATCGTCCGGGTCGGTGGGGTCGGGTTCCTCGGGAACCTCGGGCTCTGGCTCTGTATACGGCGTGACCGAGTAGCAGCGGTCGCGGTGCTTGAACTGGTCGGTGTGCAGCAGCTCCGAGCGCATCACGCTGCCGTCGGCAGCGATGAAATCGCGGTAGGCGTTGATCGTGTAGCCGGTGTATTCGCTCTCCGTCACGCCGCCGAGCACGTACTTGTTGCCGGAAGCATCGACGGCAAGGTCGATCGCATTGCCGTTGGCATCCACGCCCGCGCCCTTCGCAATCGTAATTTCCACCTTCTTGCCATCCACCTCGGCCACGGTTTTCCACGACGTAGAGCTGGCGTACACGCCGCGCAGCTTGATGTGGTCGTAGTCGTGCTCCTGCTTGGTGCCGACGAGCTTGATGTGGACATAGCCGCCGGAGACCGATGCGTCAATGCGCAGGGGCTTGTCGGTCGAGTTTTTGAATTTGAAATCCAGACTCGGCCAGTAGATCGTCGCGTCCATGCCCGGCTCGACATACGTGACCAGATACATGTGCGGCGAGCGCTCAGTGACTTCGAGGTCAGCCAACAGCGTGCAGGTATAGATCGTGGACGCAACCTGGCAGATACCGCCGCCCTCCTGCGCCTCGCTCTTGCCGCCGTCGGTGTAGACGATGGCAGCCAGATAGCCCTTTTCCTTCGTGCGCTCTCCGACCGTCTTGTTGAACGAGAACTCGTCGCCGGGATTGAGAATCGTGCCGTCAATTGCCTTGCAGGCAAGCTCGAGGTTCTTCGTTCTCGCGGCGTTCGCGGTGTGCGGGCTGTCATAGGACGCAAGCACATCCGAGAAATATTCCTTTTCCAGCTCTGCAAGCGTCACCTCGGGGACCAGATCCTCCATCTGAATCGTGATGACCTCGCCCGCCTTCGCCATGGCAAGCTTCTGCGTGTAATACGGCAGATCGAAGCCGTAGCCGTTGACCTCCGGTACCAGCTCCTTCTTTTCCTCGTCGTAATACGCATCGGTCATTTCCTTGCAGTACTTGTCGTAATACTGCTGCAGATCCACGCTTTCGCACGGCACGGTGTCGTAGGCAAAGTCGAGGTCGCTGAAATCGCCGGCTGCGAAGCGGGCAATCACGGCGTCATAGAGCTTGTCGGCGTCCAGCGACACCGCAGGAGAACCGGCGGTAATCGTAATGGTGCCGGCAGCTTCGTCGACCTTCACGATGGGGTCAATTTTGTCGGACGCGCACTCGCGCGCGGTCTGGTCGATCAGGGTGCGGATATACGTCGTGTCGAGGTTGAGACTCGAGTCGAGGTCGACCGAGTACTCGCTGCTGCCTGCGCGCAGGTAGTTGACAACCGCCGAGATGGGTCCGCCGGATCTGCCATAGCGCATCGCTTCATCAATCGCCTGCTCGGGGTTTAAGGCGACCTGCGTGACCTCCGGGGTCAGACTCAGCGTCCGGTCCGGCAGGACGACGTTCAGGGTGTCGCTTTCATAGCTCGTCTGGACCGCCTCGGAAACCGCCGACACGGCGGCGTCTCTTTTCAGACCTCCGACATTCACGCCTGCAACATAGACGTTGGGATAGATTGCGTCCTGATTTTTGAGCACAAAGCCATATGAGCAGACGCCCAGCACCACAATTGCGACCAGCGCCAGTGCGATGATCCATCCCTTTTTGCCGCCCGACTGTCTGGGCTGCTTTGCGGGTTTGTTTACCTGCTGTTCTGCCATCGAGGGCTTCTGGGACGTGCGGCTCTGCTCAAATTTACCTTTCTTTCTGATAGGAATCCCTCCGATCTTCACCGGCAGGTACTACCGGGAATTGTTTTGTCAGGTCATACGTCAAAAAACGGACATTATGACAACTACATTATACCGAAGTAGCCGTTCTTTTGCAACGGCATTTCGACCAAGAATGCCGCCCAAATTATGAAATTATCCTTAAGATTTGCTGCCGTTGCGAAGCAGGCAGTAGCGGTCGACGAGCTGCTGCGAGAGCCTGAGCGCGTCCTCGCCGGGTTTCATCTTGACGGAAATGGCGGGAATCTTGCCCGAGACGAAGAAAATCCGTCCCTTGAACGCCGGCTCTTCGCACAGAGCCGACACTGCCGCAAAGTCAAAGACGCCCAGCGACACGTTCAGCGCACTGCCCTTTTGGCTGATTTCCACAATGCCGCTCGATGCGGCGCGCGCGCGCAGAAGCGCAATGGCAATCAGATTCATGACGCCCTTCGGGGGATCGCCGTACCGGTCGACGATTTCATCGAGCAGATCGTCCGCGTCCTCCTGCGTGCGGATTGCCGCCATGCGGCGGTACAGGTCCATCCGCTGCTCGCCGGAGGTGACGTAGGTTTTCGTGATGTTCGCCGTCACGTCGAGGTCCGCCGTGCATTCCGGCTCCTTGAGCGATTCCTCGCCGCGCTCTTCGAGAACGGCGTCTTCGAGTAATTTGAGGTACATATCGTAGCCGACCGAGAGCATGTGTCCCGACTGCTCCGAGCCGAGCAAATCGCCCGCGCCGCGGATTTCCAGATCGCGCATCGCAATCTTGAAGCCGGAGCCAAACTCGGCGTATTCCCGGATTGCCTCGAGCCGCTTTTCCGCGACCTCCGAGAGAACCTTACCCCGCCGGAACGTCAGATATGCATATGCATGCCGGGAAGACCTTCCCACTCTGCCGCGCAGCTGATGCAGCTGCGCCAGACCCAGCTTATCCGCGTCCTCGATAATCAGCGTATTCACGTTCGGAATATCGATGCCGGTTTCGATGATCGTCGTGCAGACCAGAATCTGAATCTGCCCGTCCGCCATTGCCTGCATGACGTCCGAGAGCTGCTCCTGGTTCATCTTTCCGTGCGCCACACCGACCGATACATCGCCCAGCCGGTCCTTGAGCTTCGCCGCGCACTCGTCAATCGATTCCACGCGGTTGTGAAGGTAATAGACCTGCCCGCCGCGCGAGAGCTCGCGCCGGATTGCCTCGTCGAGAATCCGGTCGCTGTGCTCCAGGACAAACGTCTGCACCGGATAGCGGTCATGCGGCGGCTGCTCGATGGTCGACATGTCGCGCAGTCCCGACAGCGCCATATTGAGCGTTCTCGGAATCGGCGTCGCCGAGAGCGTCAGCACGTCGACCCCGCGTGAAATTTCCTTCAGCCGCTCCTTGTGGCTCACGCCGAAGCGCTGCTCCTCGTCGACGAT
>CALERM010000234.1 GCA_937907715.1 uncultured Clostridia bacterium | reverse complement strand
GCAATGCCCTCCCAGCGGGCATCTAACCCGTCGGATTCAATTTCAACTGTCTGCATCATCCGACCGTTCGAGCCCAGCATTTCGCCGATTTTCTTCACGGTTCCGGAGACGCTTGCGTAGATCGGTGCGGAGACAAAGCCGCCGGGCTCGCCGATCAGCTGGCCGGTCTTGACGTAGTCTCCGACCTTGACCACCGGTTTTGCCGGCGCGCCGATGTGCATGGTCATCGGAATGACCACCGAATCCGGCAGCGGCAGCTTGACCGCGCTCATCTGCGCCGTCGTCTTGTGCCCCGCTACATGGATTCCATGTAAGTACCGCTTCAATCAAATTCCTCCCTCAAATGCTCATTTTGGAACATACTGTTACTTGGCGAAAAGACCTGCCTGCCGCGCGCGCTTTGATACAAGCTGCGCGCACAGACCGGTAAATATCCCGGTCACAATGCCGGAAACCAGCAGCACCGGAAGATAATACAAAATTGCGCTTGTGCGGCTGATAAAGACCGCCGCCGCCATCTGCCCCAGATTATGCCCCATCGCGCCGAACGCGCTGAGCACCCAGAGCTTCTGTTCTCCAAGCGGCTTGCAAAGCGCCCACATAACAAGGAACGCCGCAAAGCCGCCGGACAAGCTGTAAAAAAACGCCATCGTTTGACCGGTCAGCAAACTCCCGAGACTCACACGGACAAGCATCGTCCCGAGCGCCCAGCCAGGTCCGACCCAGAAAAGCGTCAGCATCGTGAATACGTTGCTCAAGCCCGGCTTGATACCGGGAATCGCGGTCAGGGGCGGAAGCTGCGCTTCAATCACAAAGACTACCAGCCCCGCGGCAGTCAGAAGCGCTGCCAGCGTCAGCTTTTGCAGCTTTTTCATCTCTCAGCTCCTCCCGCCGGCGACCACGTCCGCGCCGTCTGCGCGCGTATCGTCTGAAAACCTGATCACCAGCCGGTTCGGCAGGCAGACAATTGGTCCTTCACCCGCCGTCAGAAGCCCGTGCGCCACACAGACCCCGTCCGGGCAGCCCGCAACGCTTACCCTTACGCCCTCGGCGGAAACCTCGATCGTATTGCCGCCTGCCGGACCCGGAACCTCAAAGGTCTCGGTCTGCCCCGCATGCGGCAGGTGAATCGTCCGGATCAGCTTGCCGTCCTGGTATACGCCGACCGTCTGCCCGCTGCCCGCCGGAAGAAGCTTCCACACAAGCAGCAGCGCCGCAATCGCGACCGCAAATACCATTGCCCAAGTCCGGTTTTTCATCGCGTAAGCACCTCGAAGCTCCGCTCGGAGCGGAAGCTGTCCTCTAACCCCTGCGTCACATAAATCTCACCGGAGTCCAGCAAAAACACCGCCTCAAAATCGCGGCTTTCGCGCCAGAACTGCGCCGCGCGGTCGAGCCCCATCACGAAAAGCGCTGTGGAAAGCCCGTCGGCAAGCGTATCGTCTGTGCTTACAACCGTTACGGAAGTAATCCCTGTATCGGCAGGCATGCCGGTCTTTGCATCTAAAATATGCCAGTAGCGCCTGCCGTTTTCCTCAAAATACCGCTGATAGCCGCCCGAGGTCACGATGCTGACATCCGACGCGCTGACATAGCCGAAGCAGCCGTCCGTCTGCGGGTCCTGAAGCCCCACGGTCCAGTCCGTGCCGTCCGGCTTGCTTCCGAGCAGCGTCACATTGCCGCCGAGCGACAAAACCGCAGATTTGACGCCCTGCTTTTGCAGGCACCGGCGCACCGTCTGCGCCGCGAAGCCCTTCCCGATGCCGCCGAGATCTATCGCCATGCCCTCCGGCAGCCGGTAGGGCGCTTTCACCGCCGGGAGTCTGTCGTAGCCGACCAAGTCCAGCGCCGCCGCAAGCTCTGCCTGCTGCGGCACGTGTGCATGGTCCGTTCCAAAGCCCCAGAGCTGCATCAGCGGATACACCGTCGGGTCATACGCGCCCTCGGTAAGCTCTGCAATCTGATACGCCCTTGCCAGCACACGAAGCGTCTCGTCATCCTCGCAGAAGCCGCCCGCATTGAGCTTTGCAATCTCGCTGCTTGCGCTCTGCGCCGAAAGCTTCGCGTCGAGTCTTGCAATCTCGACCTCGGCAGCATCCACCGCCGCATCTGCATATGTACCGTATGCCGTGAGCTGCATGACCGTATCCATAGCAAAAAACTCGGTAGACGTCTTTTTTGCGCTGCAGCCACACAGCAGCGGCAGCAGCGCCGCAAGGAGAATTCCCCAAAGAATTTTTCCTGTTTTTGTCATACCTGCACCCTGTCTTCCATCCGCCCCAATTTTTCCCTTTCACGGGTCGGACGGAAAAACCGTTTTTTGCATTCGCTCCGCTCGCTTATAAGCATAAATCATTTCTTCATAAAAATCAAGTTTTCTTTTGCATTTCACGAAAAAATCCATAATTTTATCAGTAAAATATTAGTATTTTTTTATCGATATAATTTTCCTTAATGCTTATATCACTTTTTGCATAATTCCATATTCCTTATATGATATGCCAGACTTCATATGGCATTATTCTATTTTTCTCCGCACGGATTTTTCGGTCGGTCCGGTGGATTTCTGTAATTTCTTCCGACAAAAACAGGGAAATTTCCGGAACCATCCGGTCGGTCATTTCCCGGTCCTTCCGCAGCCGGCATGCGCTTTCCCCGCCGGAGTCAGCTTCGGTATATCAGATTCCATATCGCTTTTGGTCGGATTCTGCCGCCGCAGGCAGCAAAAAACCGGCGATGCGTCCTTTGCCGCACCGCCGGTATCCCGCTATTGATTTTTCCGATTGTTCTGCGTGAGAATGCGCGCGATCTCCTGCTGGGTCTGCATGACCTCGTCGTGAAAGCTCTTTGCCGACACGCGCACTGCGCCGTGTCCGAGAATGATCAGCTGCTCGAGGTTATCCGACGTCGCCACACGCACCTTTTTCCGACCGCGCAGCTCATAGGTCACACGCTCGATATATGAGTCCGCCGTCTCCGCTTCCTGCGTATATACAAGAAATATATTGTGATATTTTTCGACCGTTCCCAGATTCTGCGGCACCTTATAGGCGTCAAACACCAGAATCAGGTTGCAGCCGCGGTAGCCCTGATAGTTGCACAACAGATTCATCAGCACATGCCGCGCCGCGTCCAGACTGTCGCGCCCGATCTCCTTCAGCTCGTCCCAGGCGAAGATGATATTGTAGCCGTCGACCAGCACAAATTCCTCCGCCGGCTCCATTCTTGCCAGCAGCTCGCGCTTATCCTGCGAGCGAAGCGCCATCATGGGAAGCACATCCCGCCGCTTAATCTGCCCATACGTCCGCTCGAAGATCGCCAGCAGCTCCTTTTCCAGCTCCGGCGCGCCGCCGGGTGCAACCGAACGGACAATTCTCTGCGGCTTTTCAGACTCCTGCTTCGGCGAGAAATCCAGCAGCGGCAGATGCGCCATCCGGTCGACCTCGTCCCATTTGACCTCAAAGCCCGCACCGTGGCTGCAAAAGACGGAGCCCGTCGGATGCAGAAGATCCCGCTCGGGGTCGTAGCCGAGGCTCTTTACAATCTCATCCTGCTGCGCGCACGGGCGGTAGCCCGCCGGCTGATAGGAGAGTTTTCCCTGCCCTCTGGTATAGGACGTAACCTCCGCCGTATACCCGCGCAGCAGCCGCACCGGTCCCGCGCCCGTCAGAACCGCGCGCTCGCCTGCCAAAAGCGGCGCGGAAAGCTCGGCATGCATCCGCTCAAAATCCGTCATTGCCCGCCCGAGCATATTCGCTGGCAGCTCCAGCCGGAACGAGTACCACGGCTCCAACAGCACCGACTGCGCCTTGCGCAGTCCCTGCCGCACCGCGCGGTAGGTCGCCTGCCGGAAATCGCCGCCCTCCGTGTGCTTCAGATGTGCCTTACCTGAGACCAGCGTGATGCGAAGATCGGTGATGGGGCTTCCGGTCAGAACGCCCGGCTGCACCGTCTCCTGCAGGTGCGTGAAAATAAGCCGCTGCCAGTTGCGCGCCAGCACATCCTCACTGCACATCGTGTCGAGCACAATGCCGCTTCCCGGCTCGCCGGGCTCCAAAAGCAGATGAACCTCCGCGTAGTGCCGCAGCGGCTCATAGTGCCCCACGCCCTCGACAGGCGCTGCAATCGTCTCTTTATAGACAATGTTTCCCTCGTCGAAGCGGACCGACAGACCGAAGCGCGCAGCAATCAGCCGCTGCAAAATCTCCATCTGCACCGGTCCCATCAGCTGCACGCGGATCTCCCGGAGCTGGTGGTCCCAGACCAGATGCAGCTGCGGATCTTCCTCTTCGAGCCTGCGAAGCTTTAAATACGCCCCCTGCGCATCGTCTGTATCCACCTGCATCCGGTATTCCAGCACCGGCTCCAGAATGGGCGCCTGCGCCGGTCTTCCTGCGCCCAGATGCTCGCCCGCCTGCGTTTTGGAAAGTCCCGTCACCGCGCAGACCATACCCGCGCGTGCCTGCTGCAAAAGCGTATATTTATTGCCGGAATAGAGCCGGAGCTGGTCTGCCTTCTCCTCCCAGCCGTCTGCATGCAGCGCCTGCTTGACGCGCAGGCAGCCGCCCGTGACCTTTAAAAACGTCAGCCGTTCGTCCTTTTCTCCGCGCGCGATTTTATAGACCTGCGCCGAAAATTCCGCCGGGTAGGACGGCTCGACCGTATAGCGCTGTAAGGCAGACAGCAGTTCGTCCACACCCTGCAGCTGCAGCGCCGCGCCGAAAAAGCACGGAAACACGCGCCGCTTTGCAATCAGCTCTGCAATCTGCGCGTTCTCCAGCTGTCCCGTCTTTAAGACCTGCTCCATGAGCGCCTCGTCCAGCAGTGACAGCTCCTCGTGAAGCGCCGCTTCGTCTGCGTCAAACGCCACACAGCTTTCCGAAAGCTCCTGCCGCAGCTCCTGCAGGATGCCGTCTCGCCCCTTGCCGGGCAGGTCCATCTTGTTGACAAACAGGAGCGTCGGAATCTGATAGCGCCGGAGCAGCTGCCAGAGCGTTCTCGTGTGGCTCTGCACGCCGTCCGTACCGCTCACAAGCAGCAGCGCATAGTCCAGCACCTGTAATGTCCGCTCCATTTCGGCAGAAAAGTCTACATGCCCCGGCGTGTCGAGAAAGGTGATCTCCGCCTCCGGCAGCACCAGCTCTGCCTGCTTGGAAAAGATCGTAATGCCGCGCGCGCGTTCCTGCTCGTCCGTATCGAGAAAGGCGTCCTGATGGTCGACTCTGCCGAGCCGCCGCGTCGCGCCGCCCCGGTAGAGCATCGCCTCCAGCAGCGTCGTCTTTCCGGCGTCGACATGCGCCATCACGCCAACACAGATTCGTTTCATTTCGTAGCCCCCCTCGTTGGGATTGCAAAAAGCATCCGAAGCCGTCATGGCTCCGGACGCCCAGCGTGCCAAAAAGTCTTTTTGTCACGCTGGGGCAGTTTTTCAAACTTCAAAAAGTTTGAAAAACTGTTTGATTGAA
>CALERM010000233.1 GCA_937907715.1 uncultured Clostridia bacterium | reverse complement strand
GCTCCGGCAAGGTCGACGAAAAGCTCGAGGTCTATGAGGAAATTCCGTCCGACGTGATTCCCTTTGATCAGGAGCCCGCGATGAAGTCTGTGGAAATCACCGACCATCTGGTTGCCGCGATGGCGTCCGGCAAGTTCCAGTTCCTGCGCTGCAACTACCCCAACGGCGACATGGTCGGTCACACCGGCGTGATTCCGGCGGTCATTGCCGCGATGGAGGCTGTCGACAAGGCGGTCGGTCGCGTCATGGAAGCCGCCGACAAATACGGCTACACGCTTCTGATTACTGCCGACCATGGCAATGCCGATCAGATGACCGAAACCAAGAAGGGCAAAACCTCTATCCGCACCGCCCATTCTCTCAACCCCGTTCCCTTCATCATCTACGATAAGGACAATACGTTCCAGATCAAGGACGGTCACTATGGACTTGCAAATGTCGCGCCCACAATCGTGACCATGATGGGGCTCAAGGCGCCCGACTGCTGGCAGCCAAGCATGATTTAAGCGCGAACCGCCCGAAGCTGATGCTCCGGGCGGTTTTTTTGCCTCTTGTGCTTTTGGGTAAAATCGGTTACAATAGTGTATAATTATCGCCATCTTGCATGTACCCGCTCCAAACGGAGCGTTTGTATCTCTCGCGAACAAGGAGGTTCTGTTATGATCCGGCTGAAAACGGAAGAAGGCACCATTGCTGTTGACAATGCGGTCTATACCAATATTGCAGGCTATGCGGCGACGAACTGCTTCGGCGTCAAGGGTATGGCAGTCCGGTCCATGACCGACGGGCTTGTCCATCTGCTGCGCAGGGAAGCGATGGGTAAGGGCGTGCGCGTCACGTTCCAGGATGACAATTCCATTGCCATTGACCTGCACATCATGGTGGACAAGGGCGTAAACATCCGCGCCATTTCCGCGTCCATCATCAAGGAGGTCCGCTATTTCGTCACAAAGTCCACCGGCACCGAGGTCAGTGCCGTCAACGTCTTTGTTGACTCGATTACCATTGACTAAGCGCGCGTGCGCAACCGGAGGTGTATTGACTTTGAGACAGACCATGGACGGCGCGGCATTTGCCCGGATGATCGTATCTGCCAGCGCCGCTATTGAGCAGAAAAAGCAGAAAATCAACGAGCTGAACGTTTTCCCGGTGCCTGATGGCGACACCGGCACCAACATGAGCATGACCCTCGCCGCTGCGGCGACAGACCTCATAAAGCGCAGTCCGGAGTCTCTGACAAAGGCTGCCGACATGACGGCGTCCGCGCTCCTGCGCGGCGCACGCGGAAACTCTGGCGTCATTCTCTCGCTTCTGTTCCGGGGCTTTTCCAAATCGCTCAAGGGAAAGCTGGAAGCAAACGGCAAGGACTTTGCCGCAGCGCTGTCTGCCGGTGTGGAAGCGGCGTATAAAGCCGTCATGAAGCCCGCCGAAGGCACCATCCTCACCGTCTCGCGTCTGACTGCCGACGCAGCAAGAGACCTTGCAGCGGACGACGCCAATCTGGAAAGCGTTCTGATTGGCTCGATTGAGACGGCAAAGGTTGCACTGGAAAATACCGTCAACCAGAACCCGGTTCTCAAAAAAGCCGGTGTGGTGGATGCAGGCGGCATGGGCTTCGTGGTGATTCTGGAGGGCATGCTCGCAAGCCTGCAGGGAAACGACGTTGCCTTGCAGGAGGGTGCGGGCGAGCCAAAGGAGCAGGCGGACTTTACCGACTTTGCAACCGAGGACATTACCTTTGCCTACGATACGGTCTATATCGTCCGCAAGAAGGACGAGACCGTCAATCTCGAGCCGCTGCGTGTGTATCTCGACTCCATCGGCGACAGCCTTGTCATCGGCGAGGACGACGAATCGTTCAAGGTTCACGTCCACACGAACATTCCCTGGGAGGCGCTTGCCGAGTCTCAGAAATACGGCACGCTGGAGCTGGCAAAGATCGAAAACATGCGCATGCAGCACGACGACCTGGCGGAAGGTCGCAAGGCGCGCTCGACCGACGACTTAGATGCCATTGAGCAGGAGCTGGAAGCCGGTGAAGCTGCAAATCCTGCACCTGCCGCACCCGAAAAGCCCTTTGGCTTTGTCGCCGTCTGCGCGGGCGAAGGTCTTGCCGGTGTGTTCCGCGATCTCGGCGCCGACGGCATCATTGAGGGCGGACAGACCATGAATCCTTCGACTGAGGACATTCTTCATGCCATCGAGCAGACGCCGGCGGAGGTCGTCTTTGTTCTTCCCAACAACAAGAACATCATTATGGCGGCGCAGGCAGCGCAGGAGCTGGCGACACGCGAGGTCGTGGTCATACCCACCAAAACCGTTCCGCAGGGCATCACGGCGATGCTGAGCTTCGACGAGACGCAGTCCGCCAGCGAGAACGCCGAGCTGATGACTGAGAGTCTGGCGGGCGTAACGACGATGCAGATTACATACGCCGCGCGCAACTCCGACTTTGAAGGGCGCGACATCCACGAAGGCGAGTATCTCGCGCTCTACAACGGCGCGCTGCTCGGCAACAGCCCGGACCTCGACGCGCTGCTTTCGGCAATGGCAGAGAAAACCGCCGAAGAGGGCAAGGAGTTCATCAACATCTTCTACGGCGCGGATACCACTCCCGAGCAGGCGTCCCACGCGGCGGAGCTGTTTACAAAGGCGCTGCCGAACGCGGAGGTCAACGTCCTGTCCGGCGGTCAGCCGATTTACTACTACCTCATTTCCGCCGAATAAAAATCACAGAAAAATTCCCGGTGCAGTACAAAACTGCACCGGGAATTTCTTTTAAGACCGGGGGATCTCAATCTATGCAAGCCACCGTTCGGTCAGATACCGTCCGGCGGGTCTTGGCGCTTAGTTGCCGAAGCCGGGAATCTGCTGGAAGAATTCAAACGGATTCATTCCGCCGTTTCCGCCGTTTCCGCCGTTAAAGTTATAGCTATCGGAGTTATTGCCGTCGGAGCTGCTGCCGGATTGACCCTCCTGACCGCTCTGCTGATTGTCCTGCTGGCTCTGCTCGTTCTGTGCCTGCTCCTGACGGGCGGTAATCTCGTCATCCGTGGGCCGCTCGTCGAGCGTAATGGACGCTTCTACCTCAGCGCCTGCACGGTAGACGGTAATGGTTGCCGTATCGCCAGCCTTGCACTTATTGAGCGCCGCCACCAGATCGGTGTAGGAGGAAATCTCGCTGCCGTTGAAGCCGATGATGATATCGCCCTGCTGGAGACCTGCCTTCTCCGCGCAGCCGCCTGCTTCCACGCTCTGAATCATCGGTCCTGTGGGAAGACCGTAGGTCGAGGCGGTCGTGCTGTCCAGATCGCGAACCGTCACGCCAAGATAGGGTCTGCCGGTCACATGACCATACTGCTGCAGATCATAAATCACACGCAGCGCGTCGTTGATGGGGATGGCGAAGCTGATGCCTTCGATGCTTGCGCCGGAAGACGTTTCGCCCGAATACTTTGCGCTTGTGATGCCGATCACATTGCCGTTCATGTCAAACAGCGGACCACCAGAGTTGCCGGAGTTAATGGCGACGTCGGTTTGCAGCATGTTGATGGGCTTGCCGTCGGTGTTGATTTCGCGGTCAAGCGCGCTCACAACGCCTGCCGTCATGGTAAAGGTCAGCTCGCCGAGCGGGTTGCCGATGGCAATGACCTCTTCGCCGACCTCAATCTGATCGGAGTCGCCGATGGTCACAGCCTGCAAGCCTGTCGCGTCGATCTTCAGAAGCGCCACATCGTTCATTTCGTCGGTGCCGATGATTTCCGCGTCATACTCGTCACCGTTATAGAGCTTGACGGTTACGCTCGTCGCACCCTCCACCACATGGTTGTTGGTTACGACGTAACCGTCACTGGTGAGGATGAAGCCGCTGCCGCTGGCAGAGGCAGATGCAACCTGCCCCCAGACGTTGGTGGTAATCTGCGTTGCAATACCGACGCAGGCGTTCACGTTCATCGCGTAGACCTCTTTGGGGCTGAGGCTCTTGCCGGTGTCGTTGCTCGAAAGCGACGTCGGAAGCTGTGACTTTTCGATCGTGTAGCCAGACTGCGCGGAATCGGTATTCTCGCTCTGTGCGTCCTGCGCAGGTTCGACTGTCTGACTGCTCATGGTTTCCGCAGCCTTGGCGTTCGCCTCTTCATTTTTGCGGCTGATGTTGTTGATCACGGCGGTCAGCGCCGAGCCTCCGATGGAGGCGACCAGCGCCACCGCAACCAGCAGCGCAATCATGCGCCCGCCGATGCCGTTTTTCTTTTTGTTGGAATTGTGGTCCTGATTCTGATTCGGACGATAGCTCCCGTCATAGGAGGTCTGCCCGTATCCTTCCGAGCCTTTTGATTCGTCCATGGACTCGAAGGAATAATTCATTCTTTCGTTTTCATGTTCCGTCATAATGATCTGCTCCTTTATGCACGCCGGTTTTCTGCACCAGCGCTTTCTCTTTTGTATGTTGCTATCCTACCGTGCAATTATGACCAGATTATGACGATTCAAAAAACGTTGTTTTAACATTCCGAATCCGGACCGTGAACAGAACACCGCATATTTCCCGGTTTATTCCGCCTTCTGCTTCGCATAGGGGTCCAGGAAGGGCGTGGGCGCTTTCTGATACGTTGCAAGACTCACCAGCACCAGCGCCAGCGCGCAGGCAATCGCGCCCGGTACCGTCGCGCCGATGCCGAACGGAAGTCCGATGAGCTTCCAGAGGATCGTCACCGAGAAGCCGGCTGCCATGCCCGAGAGAATGCCTGCCTTCGTCGCTTTTTTCCAGTAAAGCGCCGCGAACGCCGGAAGACCCGCTGCCGCCGCGTAGAAGCTCCAGGCAAACATCAGGATGTTATAGGCATTTTTGATGTAGAGCGCGATAATCAGCGCGCCGAGCGGCAGCACGACGGCAAACACGCGCGTGAGCATCAGCTCTTTTTTCTCCGGTGTGTCGGGCTTGAAGGTCTTATAGATATCGTGGACGCAGGTCTGCACGGAGACAATCAGGTAGCTGTCTGCCGTCGACATGATGACGGACAGAATGCCCGCCAGCGCCAGACCTGTAAGTCCCACCGGCAGAATCTCAATTGCCAGCGCCGGAACCACCGCGTCGGTCGAACCGTAGGCAAGGATCTTCTCTGCCGGAACGAGCTGATGGGCGACCACGCCCATGAACCACACCAGCGGAATCGTCAGTCCGTAAACAAACGTTCCAAGGAACAAGCCTTCTTTTGCCGCCTTCTGGCTCTTCGCGGCAAACGCGCGCTGCCACATTTCCGCGCCCGCCAGCGTAAAGACGAAATAGGTAATGATATCGCCCACAATGCCGCCGTCCAGATACGGCGTCGACAGCTCGGGTGCGAGGTTCTGCAAAAAAGCGCCCATGCCGCCGAGCTTGGCAAGAGACGACGCGGGAATGAGGATATAGACAAACAGAATCAGCATCACGAACTGGAACACGTCCGTGTAAATGACGCCGAACAGCCCCGACGTCGCCGTGTAGATGATGAACACACAGCATGCAATAATTGCGCCCATCTCATAGGAGATGCCGATTTCGTTTCCGAGCATGTTGAGGATCGTCGCCGTCGCCGTAACCTGAGAGGCGACCGTCCCCATCATGGTAAAGGCAATCAGCGCGCCGAGCGTGACCTTCGCGCTCTTGCCGAAGCGCTTTTCAAAAAGGTCGGGGATGGAGGAAACGCCAAACGTCGTGCCGACGGCGGAAATCCGCCCGGCAAAGCCCGAGAAGATAAACATGCCGAGAAGATACGGCAGCGCCGTCATGATCGCCTTGAAGCCGCTTGAATATGCGACGCCCGCGCGCCCCATGAGACCGCTGCCGCCGATGATCGTCGCACAGACCGTCGCCATCAGCACCAGCGGACCAAACGATCTGCCGCCGAGGTAGTAGTCGTCCATATTCCGCACCTTGCGGACCATGACCAGACCGATCAGCACCATCGCAATCAGATACGCCGCAATAATCAGTAAATCAATTGTGTGAAGCTCGTTGTGTACCATAGGTTCTCCTTTGTCCTTCGAATTTCCGGCAGTCCCCGCCGGCGGGGGTTCATGGATGGGCGGAAAAGAACCGGACGACGCGCTTGCGCGCCTCCAGATCGCCCACGAAGATCAAAAGATCTCCGCGCAGCAATGCGCTGTCCGGTCCGGGGGAGACAATCTCCTGCCCGCTTCTTCGGATGGCGACCACCGTCGCGCCCGTCGCGCGCCAGAATTTCAGCTCCCCGAGGCTTTTTCCTGCGCCGTCCCAGTCCTCGGGGATACGGACGCAGTAATTGGGAAGGCTCTGCGCCGCCTGCGCGGGCAGAATCATCTCGTCTAAAATGCTGCTGCAAAGCTCCTGCAGCTCCCGCCCGAGCGCCTGCTGCTGCTCGAGAAGCCGCCGCAGCTGATGCTTTTTGCCGATCAGACCGCCGCCGTCTTTGAAGCTGCCGAGGCACTGGCGCGCCTGCTCCGCAGAAAGCACATAAACGCCGCTCTGCTCGCGCACGTTGACGACCGCCCGGTCCTGCAGCACCTGCACCGCCTTGCGGATGGTCTCGGGTGAGACATTATACTCGCTCGACAGCTTCGACCGACCGGAAAGCTTCTCGCCTTCCTGCAATTCGCCGTCTGCGATGCGCTGTGCAATGGACCGGGCAATCCGCATATATTGCGGAAGTGCATCGTTATCCATAGCAAATCCCTCCTGCCCCTTTCATTTCCCTCTCATTATATCAACTGACAACTTATAATTCAAGTTAAGTTTTCAGTTAAGAAGCCGCAAAAAAGCCGCCTGCCGGACAAAATCCGGCAGACGGTTGTTTGTTATCCTTCTGCGTAGCGCGCGGGAAGCGCGTCGAGACTCTCGCAGCGGACGGCCAGGCGCGTCGTGCCTCCCACCGTGCAGGTGAAAAGCGTCAGGTCCCAGTCTCCCCCGGTCATTTCCTCCACCGCCGTGGGCGCAAGGGTTTCCAGCGCAATGACTTCATAGGAAAAGACGTTGCCGTCCATGTCCGTAAACGTGACGGCATCTCCCGGCTGCAATTTTTTAAGCTCCCGGAAATGCCCCGCGTAGTTGTGCCCCAGAATTACCAGATTGTGCGTATACGCAGAGCCGGAATACCGGCACGGCGCAAGGCGCAGGCTCTCGTAGCTCCACTGGTCGATTACCGGCAGCTCCAGAGCAATTGCCGGCAGCGACAAAAGCCCGATATAGTCCGCGCCGTCGACCGTTTTGACCGGCATATCCATCTGCGGATTGAGAAGATAGTCCGGGATTTCCTCCAGCGCCGTCTCGCGGATGGGCTGCACGGAAACCGCCTCAGACGGCTCTGCCTCCTCCAGCTCCGGCTTTAGCGCTTCGAGCGTCACCTGCACCTGCATGCTCGCCATCGCGTCGGTTATCAGGTTGTACGCCGTGAGGCAGAGCGCCGCCAGAAGAAGCAGCACCCCGATCGCCGTGAAAATTTTTCCGCGTCTTGTCATGCTTCTCTCTTTCTATCCAGAGCGCCGAGAATCAGAAACCCCAGCCCCGCCAGCGCCAGCGCCTCCACGTGCCACCACACTGCGCCCGTCTGCGGAAGCGTGGGCTTTGCGGGGTTTGAGGGATGGGAGGGCTTTGGCGGCGTATCCGGCGGTTCGGTCCGGTCCGGCTTTTTCGTGTTGGTCACGACGAAGGTGATGCCCTCGCGCGTAATGCTGACCGTATAGCCGGAGACGGTTTTCTCCGTGAGCGTCCAGCGCGCATCCGCGTCGAGATCCGACCAGGTGTAGCGCCAGTTGTTTTTTTCGCTCAGCTTTACCGTGTCGTACACCCTGCCGTTTTTGAGCAGCTCCACGGTAATTTCCCGCGGGCGGCTATCCTCCGCGCCGTCGTCGTCCCAGACCTTCAGAACCTTTCGCGTGACGGTATCATCGTCGTCCGGAACCGGCGTTTTGTCGAACTTCACGTTTGCCGAAACGTCGTAGACCCACTCGTTTTTTTCCAGGTCCTGCGTCGGCAGCAGCACGAAAAACGGCTCGGCATCATAATGATACCCGCCCTGCGTGTGCCGCTCGCCAATCACAAGATACAGCCCAGCCGGAAGCTTTTTCCCCTGCGTGGGGAATGTGAGCGTGCCGCTTTTGTCGGTTTTCCCGCTGTCTGCGGGCGTAAGCTCCCGGCGCAGCACATAGCTTTCCAGCGTCTGCGCCATCGCGCGCCACCGGCTGTCGTTTGTTCCGCGGATGTCCAGATCAAAATCGTCAAATTCAGAGCGCACCGTCAGCTCGCCCGTCTCGTCTGCATCCGCCACGCGGTAGATCGAGAATGTCGCGCCGGAAAGCGCCGTCCTGCCGTCCCGGTAGCTTAGCGTCAGCGTGGGCTTCCGGGACAGATCGATGCGCCCCGCCGCCTGCGCGACGCTCGTCAGCAGGCACAATACCGCTGCCAGCAGCGCAAAAACTCTTTTTCTACGTGTCAATCTCATCACCTCCGGATTTTCTCCGCCGCTTTGGCAGGAGCAGAATCATCAGAAGAAGCAGCAAAACCGGAATCGCCAGCACTGGCGCAACGAGCAGCGGATCAAACTGCATCGCGTCCGCCGTCACATGCATTCTCGCCGCCTCCGGCGCGTTTTCCACCCGGTGCCCGCGCACCAGAAGCCGGTGCGTGTTGATGCCGTAGGGCGTGCAGGTCACAAGCGTGCAATAGTCCTTCCCCGGCACGATGCCGAGCGCGTCCACCTGCTCGGGCTCGACGATCAGAATCTGGTCGACCTCATAGCTCAAGACCTCGTCGAGAACGCGCAGCAGAAACGTATCGCCGACGGCAAGCTTGTCGAGGTTGGTAAACAGCTTCGCGCTCGGAAGCCCCCGGTGCCCGGAAAGCACGCAGTGCGTCCCCTCCCCGCCCACGGGAAGGCTCGACCATTCCAGATGCCCGACCGCAATCTGCAGCACGGACTCGTCCGTGCCGTGGTAAATGGGCAGCGAGCAGTCGATCTCGGGTATTTCGATATAGCCCATCACGCCGAGCCCGGAGACGTCCAGAAGACTTTCATATTCCGCTTTCTGCTCGTCGGTCAGGGCAAACGCCGTTTCCCGCTTTGAAAGCGCGTGGTTATATTCCTGCGCCGCCTGCCACATTTCGTCATACTGCGCGGTGTCCAGCTGCGAGACCGTCTCTGCATAGCTTGCAATCGCGCGCGTCTGGTGCATGGAGTTCCAGTAGTCGCTCAGGCTCGGATACAGCAGCAGGGACACGCCTGCAAGAAGCAGCAGAACGAGAAACACGGTTGTCCAGTTGTTGTTCTTTTTCTTCATGCAGGGTTCTCCTTGCCGCTGCGCGCCGGGGGAACGCGCCCCCGGCGGCAATCGGAAACATCAAAAATCAGTTATGCTCTTTCATGCGCTTGCGGGTGACCAGCACCACAGCCGCGCCCAGCGCAAGGACCGAGCCGAGGATGTAGAACACCGTCGTGCCCATGCCGCCGGTAGAGGGAAGCTCCGTGCCGGCGTTGTTCTCGACCTTAAAGGAGAAAAGATGGTCTGCTCCGGCAGTCAGGGACTCCTCGCCCTTCTTGACGGTCCACTCGCAATTGTTAAACGTCTCATTCGCCGAAATCGTAATTGTAATCGGGTCCTTCAGCAGATTGAAGCCGTTCGGCGCGACCAGCTCGGTGATGGTGTACTCGCCCTCGCCCAGACCCTCGAAGGTCAGAATGCCGTTTTTGTCGACGTAGCCGACCGCTTTGACCGCAGTAGGCACGGTCTCCTTGGTAACCACCGTGACCTTCTTATACTTGGTCGTCGTAGAATCGTAGCTGTCCTTCGTAAGGTCGTTGGGCGCATCTTGCGTATAGGTGCCGTTCTTCAGCAGATAGTAGTCTCCAGTCGTGTCCTCCAGGTAGATTTCCTTGTTGATCAGAACCGCCTTGACGCCTTCACCCGAAATCTGGAATTTCGCGCCGGTCAGTTTTTTGCCCTGACTGTCCACCTTGGTCAGCTTTAAGCCCGTCGTGAACGTTTTGGTCTCGGACTTCGGAGTCTCGCCGGTCGGCTCATCCTTCCCGGGGCTATCCTCGCCCTGATAGTCAAAGTTCGGATTGTTGGAATACGTCAGCTTCACCTCGTTCGGGTTGCCCGCCACAGGGTCCAGCGAAGCGTCCTGATTCAGCGTCGCCGAATAGGAAACCTTGATTGCAGCGTCCGTCTGATTCTTATACTGGATAAAGTTCTTGAACACAATTACCATGCCGGTGCTTCCGTCAGCATCGTTTTTCGCTAGAGTAATCGTATAATCGGTGTTCTCCGCAAGCGTTTTATCACCGACGGTAATGGTCGCGTCGCCGTTGTAGGTCAAGCCCTTGGAAAGCGTATCGTTCAGGATGAAGTAATACTTGTTGTAGCCCTTCATGTCGGGAACCTTCGATGTGATTTCAAACGAAACGCTCTCTCCAATGCTGGCGCTGTTCGCGCTGACGCGCTGCTTCCCTTCCACAATCTTCTTATCAACGGTCGGTGCATCCGCCTTCACAACGACGCTTGCCGTGGGCTTCGCCGTCGTCAGCGTACATGCTGCCGTCACCGTCTGATTATCCGGCGCGGTCGCCGTGCCGGTCACAAGGTAGTAGCCTGCCGCCGGGACGGAGATCGTCGCGCTCTCGCCCTCAGCCGTCGCTGTGCCGTCCGGCTGGATGTTCTTGTCCTTAATATACGCAAGCGCAGCCTTTGCAAAGGCGTCCAGCTGATCGCTGTCCGTCTTCAGCGTCGCAAGATAGGCAATCAGCGCGTCGCCGCTTTTTTCATCGTATGTAAAATCTTTGAAGTTCTCGCTGACGGTGTACGTAACAGCGTTTGCGTCCGACCCTGAATACTGCGCGTCAAAAATCCGGTAGGCGCTGTAGGTGTTCCCGTTAATGGAAATGCTGTCTTTCTTATTCTCCACCGTGATGCTGAAGTCGGCGGCAAATGCGCCGACGCTCAGCGCCAGCACCATCACCAGCGCCAGCACAAGGC
>CALERM010000232.1 GCA_937907715.1 uncultured Clostridia bacterium | reverse complement strand
AAGGTCGTCGAGTACGCGCATGACCACGGCGTCGTCGTCGAAGCAGAGCTCGGCACCCTCGCCGGCATCGAAGACGAGGTCAAGGTCGCCGCACACGAGGCTTCCTACACGCACCCCGAAGAGGTCGAGGAGTTTGTCACCAAGACCGGCTGCGACTCTCTTGCCATCGCCATCGGCACCAGCCACGGCGCATACAAGTTCAAGCCCGAGCAGTGCACCCGCAACGAGCAGGGCATCCTGGTCCCGCCTCCCCTCCGCTTCGACGTGCTGAAGGAAGTCTCCAAGCGTCTGCCCGGCTTCCCGATCGTGCTGCACGGCTCCTCCTCCGTCCCGCAGGAGTATGTCAAGATGATCAACGACAACGGCGGCAAGATGCCCAACGCCATCGGCGTTCCCGAGGATCAGCTCCGTCAGGCAGCAAAGCTGTCCGTCTGCAAGATCAACATCGACTCCGACCTGCGTCTTGCCATGACCGGCACCATCCGCGCATTCTTCAACGAGCATCCCGACAAGTTTGACCCGCGCGAGTATCTCAAGCCCGCACGCGCCAACATCAAGGAGCTTGTCCGCCACAAGCTGCGCGACGTTCTCGGCTGCGCCGGCAAGGCGTAATCGCAAAATCCGGCAGATACCCCCAATCCCCGCCCGGTGTTCCGGACGGGGATTTTTACTGCTTGACTTTGGTATGATTTCGTACTATAATGCACTTCACTGTGCAGCGGCAATTGCGGAGGAGGGCTTTGTTTTGAACGGCAACGTGACTCAATTCAACCGGCGCGTCAACTATCTGATCGAAGAAACCGATGCAGTCTACCGTGAAATCGCGGCAGGCTTTGGGCTGTCCGACAGCGCCATGCTGATTTTATACGCGCTGCAGGACGCAGGCGGGCAGATTCCGCTTACCGCGATCTACCGTCAGACCGGCGCGAGCAAGCAGACCATCAACTCCGCGCTTCGAAAGCTCGAGGCAGACGGAAACGTTTCGCTTCGTATGGTCGACGGAAAAAGCAAGCTCGTCTGCCTGACACAGCCGGGCAGGGTCTTTGCTGCGCGCACCGCCGGGCGGGTTCTGGCGGTCGAAAACGAAATCTACGCAGCCTGGGACGAAGACGAGCTGCGGACATATCTGCGCCTGACGGAAAAATATCTCGCGGCGCTGCGCGAAAAACAGAAGGAACTGAGGGAACAGCCTGTATGATACAATTATCCGATCATTTTAATATTCCAAGACTGCTGCGCTTCACCGCGCCGTCGATCATCATGATGGTCTTCACGTCCATCTACGGCGTGGTGGACGGCTTCTTCGTCTCGAACTTTGCAGGCAAGACGCCCTTTGCCGCCGTGAACTTCATCATGCCGGTTCTGATGATTCTCGGCTGCCCCGGCTTCATGTTCGGCACCGGCGGCAGCGCCCTGATCGGAAAGCTGCTGGGCGAAAAGCGAGAAGCCCGTGCCAACGAAATTTTCACGATGCTGACGGTCTGCACCGTGGTCCTCGGTCTGGCATTGGAGGCGCTGGGCATGGCGCTGCTGCCCGCCATCGCAAGACTGCTGGGCGCGCAGGACAAGATGCTGCGCAATTGTGTGCTCTACGGCAGAATCGTTTTGCTGGCGCTGCCGTTTTATCTGCTGCAATACTTCTTCCAGTGTCTGTTCGCCACGGCGCAGAAGCCGAAGCTGGGGCTTTATACCACCGTCGCTGCGGGCGTGTGCAATATGGTACTGGACTTTCTGTTTGTCGGCGTGCTGCCCTGGGGCATTGCGGGCGCTGCGGCAGCGACGGCGTTCAGCCAGCTGGTCGGCGGCGTGATTCCGCTGGTCTATTTTGCAAAGCGGCGCGCGGGCAGCCTTCTTGCCTTCACAAAGTTCCGCTTTGCCGGGGGCGCGCTGGCAAAGACCTGCACCAACGGCTCGTCGGAGCTCATGAGCAATATTTCCATGAGCCTCGTCAGCATGCTCTATAACGCCCAGCTCATGCGCTACGCGGGCGAAGACGGCGTGTCTGCCTACGGCGTTCTGATGTACGTGAGCATGATCTTCATGGCGATCTTCGTCGGCTACTGCGTGGGCTCGAGCCCGATCGTCAGCTACCACTACGGCGCGGAAAACCGGCAGGAGCTGCAGGGGCTTCTTCGAAAGGGCTTGCGCATTTTGTCCGTGACGGCGGTTTTGATGTTCGCTGCGGGAGAGCTGGCGGCGCGGCCGCTGGCAACGCTCTTCGTGGGCTATGACGAAGCGCTTCTGGACATGACCGCCCATGCGTTTTCGATCTTCTCGTTTTCCTTCCTGCTCGCCGACTTTTCGATCTTCGGCTCGTCGTTTTTCACCGCGCTCGGAGACGGGCTGACCTCGGCGCTCATCTCGTTTTTGCGGACGCTGGTGTTTCAGATTGCAGCAGTTCTCATTTTCCCGCTGATCTGGGAGCTGGACGGCATCTGGCTGTCGATTGTGGCGGCGGAGGTCATGTCGGTTCTCGTGACGGCGCTGTTTCTCATCAGCAAGCAGAAAAAATATGGCTATTAGGGAACCTCTGAATCAATCGTCTGCGACTGTGAGCGGATCTTTTCCGCCC
>CALERM010000231.1 GCA_937907715.1 uncultured Clostridia bacterium | reverse complement strand
AAATTGAAAAGGCGCACCGGGACGTGCGGAATCTTCTGCTGCAGGTCATGGACGACGGGATTCTGACCGACGCGATGGGGCGGACTGTTTCGTTCAAAAACGCGATTGTCGTCATGACCTCGAACGCCGGAAGCGGCGAGGACCGCAAGGGCGGGCTCGGCTTTTTGCCGCAGGAGGCGTCGGAGCGTTTTACTCTGGCACTGCGTCAGCTGTTCAGCCCCGAGTTTCTCGGAAGAATCGACTGCGTCGCCTGCTTTACGCAGCTGGGGCTGCCGGAGCTGACGGAAATTGCCCGCCGGCAGCTGGAAAAGGTCTGCGCGCGGGCAAACGCGCACGGCTTGCGTCTTTCGATTGCACCCGGTGCGGCGGAGGAGCTGGCGCGGCAGGCGCTCTCGTCCTCCGGCGGCGCGCGCAGCATCCGCCATCTGCTGCAAACCTGCGTGCAGACGCCGCTTGCCGATGCGCTGCTGTCGGACACGACGGCGGAAGTCCGGGTCGTTGCGGCGCGCGAGGGGAAACTTGTCGTAACGGTAACGGAAGGTGACAGAACGGAAACGGGGAAATAGAACATGTGTTCAAAAATTGAGAAAATGCCGAAATGAGGTTAAATTTTGTAAATATTTTCTCCAGACGATTTTGAAAAAAGGGGTTGCATTTTATGTTAACGACCTTTATTATATAAGTGAAGTGGAGCTAAGTGGAGTAAAAAAGATGAAATAGGAGCGAGGTGAGAGGGAATGTACGGAAAATACAGACATACGGTCGACCCCAAGGGCAGACTGTTCGTTCCCTCGAAGCTGCGCGACGAGCTCGGCGAGGCTTTTTATGTGACTTTGGGTCTGGACCACTGCCTGTCCGTCTACACGGAAGCCGGCTGGCAGTCGATTCTCGACAAATATAACGCGCTTCCCATTTCGCAGGCGCGCAAGATGCGCTTCCTATTTGCCAATGCCGCCAAGTGTGAGCCCGACAAGCAGGGACGCTTCCTCATTCCGACGGAGCTTCGCCAGTATGCCGGCATCCGGCAGGAGGTCACGTTCATCGGACAGGGCGGTCATGCGGAGATCTGGGACAGCGAGGCGTATGACAAGCTGGAGATGGAGACCCTGACGCCGGAGAATCTGGCGCAAGTGATGGAGGAATTGGGCTTCTGATGGAGTTTTCGCATAAATCGGTATTGCTTTGGGAGTGCATCGACGCGCTCAACATCCGTCCGAACGGCATCTATCTGGATGGAACGCTCGGCGGCGGCGGTCACTCGCTGGAGATCTGCCGCCGTCTGACAAACGGCAGGCTCATCGGCGTCGACCGCGACGAGGTGGCGCTGGAGGCGGCAAAAAAGCGGCTCAGCCGCCATGCGCGCAAGGTGACTCTGGTGCATGATAACTTTGAAAACATTGCCCTGATCCTGGACGCCCTGAATCTGGACAAGATTGACGGGATGCTCTTCGATCTGGGCGTTTCTTCCCCGCAGCTCGACGACGGCTCGCGCGGCTTTTCGTATATGGCGGACGCGCCGCTGGACATGCGCATGGACCAGGGCAGCTCGCTGACCGCCTATGAAATTGTCAACAACTATCCCAAAGACGAACTGCGCCGGATTCTGTACGAATACGGCGAGGAGCGCTATGCGCCCCAGATCGCGGCGGCAATTGAGCGCGTGCGCTCCGACCGTCCGATCGAGACGACGCTGGAGCTGGTGGACATCATCAAATCCGCCATGCCCGAGCGGGCGCTGCGAGAAAAGCAGCATCCGGCAAAGCGGAGCTTTCAGGCAATCCGCATCGCCGTCAACGACGAGCTGGGCGCGGTCAGCCGCATGATGCGCGCGTCCATCGATCATCTGAATCCCGGCGGGCGGCTCTGCGTCATCACGTTCCATTCGCTCGAGGACCGCATCGTGAAAAACGCAATGGCGGAGGCGGCAAAGGGCTGCACCTGCCCGCCGAGCTTTCCTGTGTGCGTGTGCGGCAGAACGCCCAAAATTCAGGTCCTGACAAAAAAACCGATCATCGCCACCATGGAGGAGGTGCGGGAAAATCCCCGCGCCAGAA
>CALERM010000230.1 GCA_937907715.1 uncultured Clostridia bacterium | reverse complement strand
ACGCCTTCGCGTTCAGACCTTGCCTAGCAAAAAATCTTCACCAATCTGCCCTCTGAAAGACGGAGTGCGGCTTGATGAAGGAAATTTTTCCAATCTGCCTCGAAACTCTGAGAGTGCGGTGCGGAGAAGCGGAGATGAAAGTCTCCATCAAATCTCGTTATCGCCAGGGCGGCTCTGCCGCCCTCCAACGATAAAAATAAGGATGGCGAAAGGTCACGGTTAATTGGCGGACGTGCGTTTGCCGGAACGATTAGTCGTGATACCTCGTCACCGGAACCGCTTTTGCGGTAACTTCAAACTAGGAGGAAAAAACAAATGCAAATCACTGATCCCGTTGCCGATATGCTGACCCGCATCCGGAATGCAAACACGGCAAAACATGAGTCTGTGGATGTTCCTGCTTCCAACCTGAAGAAGGCGATCGCACAGATCCTGCTCGACGAAGGCTACATCAAGTCCTTCGAGGTCGTTGAAGACGGTACCCAGGGTATCATCCGCATCCAGCTGAAGTATCTCGCTGGCAAGGAGAAGGTCATCAGCGGTCTTCGCAGAGTTTCCAAGCCCGGTCTGCGCGTTTACGCCGGCGCTGACGAGCTGCCCAGAGTCCTCAAGGGTCTCGGCATTGCAATTATTTCCACGTCCAAGGGCGTCATGACCGACAAGAAGGCTCGCGCGAACCATGTCGGCGGCGAAGTCCTGGCATTCGTATGGTAAGGAGGGTATTGAACGATGTCTAGAATTGGTAGAATGCCCGTTACCATCCCCGCAGGCGTTGAGGTTTCCGTTGCGGAGCCGAACGTTGTGACCGTCAAGGGTCCGAAGGGCACGCTGACCCAGACGATGCGTCCCGAAATGATTATCAAGGTTGAAGATGGCGTCATTCATGTTGGTCGTCCGTCCGAAGACAAGCTCCACAAGAGCCTGCACGGTCTGACCCGCAGCCTGATCCACGATATGGTTGTCGGCGTGACCGAGGGCTTCAAGAAAGAGCTCGACATCAACGGCGTCGGCTACAGAGCCAGCAAGGAAGGCAACAAGCTCGTCATGAACCTTGGTTATTCCCACCTTGTGACCATGGAAGAGATCGACGGCATCACCGTCGAGGTTCCGGCTCCCAACAAGGTGATTGTCCATGGCATTGACAAGCAGAAGGTCGGTCAGTTCGCCGCCAAC